>CAKZUK010000125.1 GCA_937921775.1 uncultured Saprospiraceae bacterium | reverse complement strand
AATTCTTCATCACTCCACCACCAACTTTCCAGTAGCCACACCATCCTCTCCTTCCAATCGATACAAATACACTCCAGTTGCCAGCCCACCTTTCTCAATCGTCAACTCAGATCCATGAATGGAATAACGACGTAATTCTCGACCTTGTACATCAGTAACTTGCAAACTATACTTTTTCCCGGAAGGATTACTAAATCTGAAAAATGTTTTATCAGAAAACGGATTTGGGTCAACTTCTACTTCTATCACTTTTTCAATGTCTATGGTACTCACCACCTGCAAACAAGGTCCATCAATACGAGTTATTGTTTGTTGGTAATCGTGATTAACAATATCGACAATATTGCTGATACAAATTTCATCATCCGTTATTTGCTCATAATGTACCCGGCAAAGCGCATGATGTGTATTCGTTTTTTGAATGGTAGAATCTTGATAGGACAAACCGATGATCATTCCTGTATTATTGCCCATTGCATTGATTGGGTATGTATTTGGGTCAACCAAATTTTCAACATTAATAACCAACAAACCAGACATTTCAAATTGATAAGCCACTACATTACAGGATGGATTTTTGATAGAGATATCAATATATTTATCAATCAAATTATAATCATAAATGCTTAGCGCAACCGTATCAAAAATATTGACCAAACCATCAGGAAAAGAACAGTGATCGTGAACGCCTCCTACATCATGACTATGCGTATTTCCTAAATTCAGACAGCCCGCTAAAAGTGCTGCATCGTAAACTGAAATATTACCATCTGCGTTTAAATCATTACAAACGGTAGGACTAATATCATTACCAAGAATAGAAGTTACATAATTTTCAGAATCATCCATTTCCTGCATTTCATTGGCATTCAGATCACCCATCAAAACGATGCCATCACATGCTCCTGTACAGTCAGGCTGTGCATCTCCGTAAAGCTCTCCTGCGCAATCCACATAAGGCTCACAGTCATCCAATAAGGAAAATTCAAGTGTGCCAGATGAACGATCAATATTAATACATACTTGTCCCCAATTATTGATACTATCCTTTTCGATTCGTCCCAATGCATCTGGTGCATTATCCCAATTGACACGAGTCACCAAATGATAATCTCCATCTGCAACATCTGTTATATCAACCCATTGACAAGGTAGACTCGAGCTATAAATATCGCCACACATGGATGAGATTCCCATGTAACTGCAACCGTACTGCGCATCACCTCCCATATTGCATTCAAGGTCAAGTACGCAAAATCCATTTTTAAAACCAATCGGTAATTTTGTTCCATCTGAATCAAATAACAAATATTCTGCATAGCCATCATAGTGGAAATGACCATGACAATTATCGTAGGTAAATTGGTCTGAATTTTCAACTGGTTCGCCAATGACGTAATCAAGCTCTCCAATATTTTGAATGTGTGTAGTAAATCGAATAATGTCTCGCATTCCCAAACCATTAATACAACCTTCATTGACCAAACACTCATCTGTTGCGTCAAGTACATCCAAATAGATCGAACTTTCCAAGACATCTTGTCGCAGTAATAAATCAGGACCATTTGGACAATCTGGATCGTTTTGTGGAACGCAGGAACCATCATCTATCGTAGCTAGAGGATTGTAATTACATGCTAATGGATCGGTACAACCTTCTATCGGACCTATATATTCAAGCATCCAATTTAACAAGTTGCTTCCACAGTCATCATTATCATCTCCAATACGAATATAGTAAGTAACATTGGCAGCAAAATAGGCTTCCAGCATAGCTAGTTCACCACAGTCAAGATTGCTGTCATTATAGAAAATAGTCCCTAAATTATCTTCATCATTAACAATACCATTACAGGTGTCGTAAACCCAAACCTTAGTATCACAGGTATTCTGATCACAAGTTGAAATTAAATAGATTCCTACAGAGTCAGGAGTAAAGGCATACCAGTTATCGTCCTGCGTAGTAGTATAAGTTCCTTCATTGATATCAATCGCATCATTGCAATTACTTCCAGGAGGACAGTTGAAATAACTAAAGGTCCCAGCTCCAAAAGCATCTCCCATTGCGACCTCTACAGTATCTACAATTATCTGAAAAAAGCCCGGTGCAAAAATACCATCACCATAGCTATCATAAATATTAAAGATCATACACTCACTATTGGGAATGCAAAAGGTAGTATCATAAGTCGTATTATTCCCATAAACATCATAGTCCAAAAAATGATAGCTTGTACCGGAGTCACTACCAACGATTTCCCAAGAGGTTTCATAGCCCCAGCTATCAGTTGCTACGATGACCTGCACGGTTAATTCATCCGAGTTACAAAGTTGGGCATTGACAAAAGAACACAAGAATAGAAAAGCTATCGCAAATGAGTACTTTTTCATGGTAGAATCGTTTTGCTAGATTATTGAAATGAATCTTGTCTAATTGGATTATGGAGGTTTTCAAAGTGAAAATACAAACATATTGAGAAGGAGTCTTATTTTTGTGGAATAGTTTTTTAGATATGGAAATTACTTTACAGACAAGCAGCTCAAAATTATTACTTTGGACTCATTTGAAACCAAAAACGGAATGGTGCTGTTTTAAAATTAAATCCCTATCTTATCGTTCTAATTTAAAGCCCCTAATTAGAACCAATTAATGGTGTATAAATATAAATTATCATGAAAAATTTAGCCTTCCTCTTCAGTGTATTGCTTTTGGTGGCTTGTAGCCAAAATAAGTCTGATTCAAGCGAAACCAGTACTACGGCAACTCCTTCTCCTAAGGTAGAAGCTCCCTTTTCAATCAATAAAGAGGCTGCTGTCAGTCATGAACATCTTCGACTTTATGCCATTGAAGCACCGGATGAGCACATTTTAAAACACAATGATTTGTCGGGACTTAAAAACCTAAAGGAAGCCATCCACCTCAACGGATTTCATATCACTGAAAAGAAGCCTTATGGACGTTTTGATGATAGCGATGCAGTCAATTCATTGACCATTCAAAATAAGTCGCAGGATACTGTTTACCTCATGGCAGGTGACGTAATCAAAGGTGGTAAGCAAGACCGATTGATTGCACAAGACATGATCGTTCCCCCACGAACGATTACCGATATTTCAGTCTTCTGTGTAGAGCCCAATAGATGGACTTATGAAGGGAATCCAGATGAGGCATCTGAACAACAAGCAGCGCAAGACAAAAAGATTTTCGCCTTTACTGGCTATTATAATGTAGCATCCAATGAAATTCGAAAAACAGCAAAACAAACCAAAGATCAAAAAGCAGTTTGGGCAAAAGTAGGTGAATGGACCGAAGCGAATAATGCAGAATCAGAAAGTGGTTCTTACACCAACTTAGAAACATCTGAAGACTATACCTCCAAAAGAAATGAATATTTAAAGGTGTTCCTTAATGACTTTAAAAACACGAACAACACCGTTGGTATCATTGCCGTAAGTGGTGATAAAATTTTAGGTGCTGACATCTTTAATCATCCTGACCTTTTTGACAAACAACTTCCTGGCTTATTGCATTCTTACATAACCGATGCAATTACAAAAGGTGCTGAGATCAATGTCAGCGATGGAAAGATTGACCGTTATGTTGATCGTATTAAACGCAACTACAGTAAAGAATTAATTGGTGATAAAGAAGCTGAATCAAAGTTTCGGTATAATGGAAAGATTGTGCATTTTACACAATTGTAGAGGAAAGACGGAAGACGGAAGTTTTCTTCTAACGTGTCATGCGATTGCGAGAAATTTCGATCTTCCGTCTTCGATCTTCAGACTCTTTTTTTCAAAAAAAACAAGTAATGAAACTCAACTTAGACATCTCAGTACCCAGCAAAACAGAATGGGTAGAAGCAGTAATGAATGACTTTGATTCCTTTTTACAGGATCATCTTGATTGTGAACGTAAGGCCTCTTCTATGGCCATGAGTTTTATCGCAAAATATCCGGACCGCAAGGAAATTATCAGTGAACTAATTGAAATTGGAATTGAGGAATTGGAGCACTTTCAACAGGTTTATCAACTCATGGAAAAACGAGGGATACCGCTCCCCTCTTCAATGGGTGAAGATCCTTACCTTAAAGCTTTAATTAAACTTTGCCACTCAGGTAGAAATGAGCGTTTTTTAGATCGTTTGCTTATTGCCTCGGTGGTTGAAACTCGTGGAGCTGAACGTTTTCGCTTAATCTCAGAAGCACAGACTGATCCAGAGTTACACCGTTTTTATAAAATATTGTGGGCCTCAGAAGCAAAGCATGGACATGTCTTTGTTAAGATGGCTTTGAATTATTTTGACCAAGAAAGAGTTTACGATCGATTAGCATGGTGGATTGACCGAGAAGGTGAAGTAATTAATAACTTGGAGATACGGGCAGCCCTTCATTAGAAAGGCTGACCTCACGGATCTGTATAACCGTAGCAAACAATGTGCATTTACAATAGTGGGCAAACTTTTACATTTTGACTTTTGCGGTTTTACATTTTACAGCCAGCCTGGCAGGATCGACAGGTTTAATCCCTATCCCGAATTCCAAAATCAATTCTCGGTCGGCCTGTAGTCTCCCGCCCGCCTACTATCCTTCAGAAAAAGCTTAAATTTTCAGTGCTCACCCAACTTCTGAGAGAAAATTCCCGTGTATAGTATTGACGACAATTAATATGCACTTGTTGAATGTGAATTTGAACAAAAACACAATTAACCAACCCAATATGAAAAAAACATTGCTCCTCCTATTTGTAAGCCTATTTTTTGCAGGACAGATCCTTGCCCAAGAAGAGGATAGTGGATCAGAACGCCAATTAAATCATGAAATTGGAGTCAACGCTACAAGGTTAATCCAACAAATATTATCATTTGGCGACACTACAATCGCTAGCAGCCCATATTTAATTACTTATAAACTCATGACCAAACATTCCATTGGCTTTAGAGCTGGATTTGGTGGCAACTATAATCGAAAAAAGGAAAAGGTTGAAAACTTTGAAGATTCAGCAACCCGAACGAATAGTGATTTCGACTGGCGGGTAGGCCTAGAATGGCAAGGAGCTATTGGAAAACGCTGGAAGACCTCCGTGGGACTCGACTTTATCAGTAATTCATCTCTGAGCAAAACTGTAATTGATACCGGTTTTGATGTGGTAACATTTGAAGATAAATCATTTGCAATTGGAGGAGGCCCAGTACTAGGATTGTATTTTAATATTAATGATAAAATCAGTTTATACACTGAAACGGCAGCATACTTTACGAATGGTAACATTTCCAAATCTCAGGATTTTAAGAACTTTCCTGAGTTTAATCAGAATTCAGATGACATCACAGAAACCACCTTCGTAATACACGTTCCTACAAGCTTGTATTTGGTTTTTACCTTTTAAAGTATCCAAATCGTATGGATTGTTAAAGAATTCAGTAAGCTGACTTTTGCCATATTAATGTCATATTCTTTGCACAAAACATCTTATATTTGAAGATCGCATGGAAGTTAGTTGCCTACAAAGGCTAAAATTACTTCACCAAAATTATTTTTTGCTATGAAAAAGATCTCGTTTGTATTATTCCTTGGATTGGGACTTTTCGGGCTTTTCGCCATTAATGGCTGCCAAAAAGATTCCAACAGCAATGGCTACAAAGGGCTCCAAAGTCCCAGCCTACCAGCCAGCTTATACAGTTATTCTGAAATTGATGTTCCTATCCACTTTAATGGTGGCTTTGAATATGGTCCTACTGGAAACTTTGACTTGACAGATGCCGGAGCGACTTTAGGTCGTGTTCTGTTTTACGATACCAAACTTTCACTCAGCAACGAAGTAAGCTGTGGATCATGTCACCATCAGAGCAAAGCCTTTAGTGATAAGGTGGCGCTTAGTGAAGGCATTATCAATAATCGTACGCCACGTAATTCACAAGCCATTATCAATCCTGCCATGGAGCAAACCTACTTCTGGGATTCTCGCGTTTCTGACTTGGAAGAAATGGTACTTATGCCTATTCAAAATCACAATGAATTAGGAATGGAAAAACTGGAAGATCTGGTTACCAAAATAAGTAAAGTGGATTATTACAAGCCGCTATTCGAAGAGGCTTATGGTGATGAAACGGTTACAAAACCTAGAATTGCAACTGCTTTGGCTGACTTCCTTCAGTCTATGTTTTCTGCTGACAGCAAGCATGATAAGGCAATGATTCAGATGGTTCAAACAGGAACGGAAAACGTTTTCTCTGCAAAAGAACTCGCAGGTAAAGCTGTATTTGAAGAATCAGGTTGCAACAACTGCCATGGTGGTCCTGACCTAAGAGGTAGCTGGGGCGATGACTGGGCTAATATTGGTTTGGAAATGGATTATACCGACAAGGGACTTGGTGAGGAAGGTGTTATATTTGGTGGTGAAGGTGCTGAAGGATTTTTCAAAGTTCCTTCTCTAAGAAATATAGAACTAACTGGGCCTTACATGCATGATGGTCGTTTCAACACTTTATTAGAAGTTGTAAATCACTATAATGAAGGCATCGTCGCTCACCCAAATCTTGACTGGAGATTAAGTGAAGGTTTTGGAGGAGAAGGCCCTAGTCCAAAACGCTTGAATCTTAGTAATATAGAGAAAGAGGATTTGATTGTATTTCTAAAAACATTTACGGATCATTCATTGATCGCTGATGAACGTTTTTCTGATCCTTTCGAATAGTCAACTTGGTTTCTGTTCCACTGAACAAGTTGAGTAATTGCAAATAAAAAAGGTCTGGACAAATTGTCCAGACCTTTTTTATTTGAATGCTGCGAGAAATTAGTAAACGTTTACCAAATCCAACAATTACTTCGCCTTAGCTTCTTTATTGATATCTAATAATTCAACATCAAAAACCAAAGCAGCACCTGGCTCAATCTTAGGAGGGCTACCTCTCTCACCATAAGCAAGGTTGTAAGGAATGTAGAAAGTAAATTTAGAACCTTTAGCCATTAGCTGAACACCTTCTGTCCATCCCGGAATCACACGATTCAATGGAAATTCAATTGGCTCACCTCTATCAACAGAACTATCAAAAACAGTCCCATCCATCAAAGTTCCATGGTAATGTACCTCAACCTTATCAGTTGCTTTAGGCTTAGGACCATTTCCTTGCTTCACTACTTTATAAAGCAAACCAGATTCTGTTCTCATTACACCATCTTCCTTTTCTTTCTCTGCTAAGAAAGCAGTACCCTTTGCAATATTAACAGGTAATTGTTCTGCTTGTTTAGCTTTAGCAACCTCTTGCATTTTCTTAGAAAAAGCAGACATGTGATCTTTTATCTGATCTTCTGTCAACTTAGAAGCAGCCTCTGTGTATGCATCTGCATTACCAGAATAAATAGCTGACGAATTCATCTTAACTCCTGAGTCCTTAATGTTGTTGTACAAGTCCATACCCATTGCATATGAAAGCGTATCCACGTTGATTGAAAATGGTGTATTTTCTCCACCAGGATTCATCTGCTTCATTTGAGCTTTCATTTGCATTTCCATAGAAAATTGTGCAAATACTTTGTCTAATGCTTCCGCAGAAAGATATCCGCTTTCTTTTGCAGCAGCATCAAATCCTTCACGGTAAGTCGTTGAATTAAGGTTCAATCCCTGATCCTTAAAGTTGTTAGCTGTGATCGCACCAATAGCGTAACACAAGCTATCATCAGCTGAGGCTAGGATGTTATCGCCTGATCCTGCCACACCTCCTCCACAAGCGTACATCATCAGTACAGCTGGAAGTAAATAAATTAAATTTTTCATTGAGAGATATTTTATTGTCAATTAAAGTCACTTATAAGAGTGCACCTTTAGTGTACACCGATTTAAAACGGGCGCAAAGTAGGTATATTTTGGGTAAAACAAAAGGAAGAACCGAAGTCAAAGCGGAAGTTTTGGGCAAATTGCACTTTTAGGCCAACTTTCGAAGCTTTAACAACAAATCTTTAGCAGAAGCATCGGCTTTTATCCGTTTTCCGAAATGCGTCTTCAACAACCAGCGTGCAGCTTCTTCCACTGGTACATTAGGATAAAAGTGATCTCGCGTAAAGTGCACATATTTCATCATCATAAAAGCATTGAACCATCGGAAAAAACGCAGGTTGAAGGTTGCCGGATTGGAGGTATTCTTTATTATTTCAAATAGCTTTTGCTCAAAGTCGAGGGTCTTCAAAAAAGCAGCTACAGCAGTTGGAAGCTTTTTGAATTTTGCATCAAAATTTGATGGTTTCCATGTCCGCATTTGAGGTACCGATTTGAAAAATACCTGAAGATCTGCAAAACTTTGAGGTGCATAGGTTTCAAAAATATCTTTAGGCTTGTCACTAATATCTCCAACTGCCTTCCCTGTTCCAAAAGGTACACGGTCAGAGCGACGAGGGGATGGAATAACAGTCGTACTTTTTATTTCAGAAAAATGCCCGAGATGAGTAAACTTATGCAGAAAATAAAAGTCCTCACCAGCCTTGCGTCGATTCATTCCACCTTGCTCCTGATAAGCATCTCCTCTGACCGCCATAGACGATCCGATTGTCTCATAAGCAAATGGAAAACCGGCAAAGCGTTGCACCTGCGTGTAATACCTCAAATGCAATTCATACAAAGCGATAGCTCGATAAACTTTTTGCGGAAACGCATCCCCTTCCAAAGGGTGTTCATAATGAATACTACAAGCCTGCGTTTTGGGATTTTCATCAAAATGCTTTTCAATTTCTTTAAAATAATTGCGTTTGCAAGAAGAGTCCGCATCAAAGCAAATGATCACACCATTGCTCAGGTTCACTTGTTGAAAACGGTAGATCGCTTCGTCCATCCCAATTTTTCTCGCTAAGCCAACACCTGCATGCTTCGGAACCAGATTGCTATGATAAAGAATATGATATTTGATTTGACTAGAACTATGTGTCGCTCCCCATTTTTTAGCCTTTTCAAAAAGCTTTCTATTCCTTTCCTTTAATGAGGCCTCATCCTTTTCTGAATCGTTGATAACGACAATCACTTCAACAGCACCTTTAGATTTAGAGGCATTATCGAGTGCTTCTAAACTATCCAATAATTTAGGTTCGTCCTTGGCGGGAATCACAACGATCATTCCTAATCCATCGGAAGGTTTACCACTAATTTGTGCCGCAAAGAGGGCCTGCTTTTGCAGATAAGGAGTCGGAGCTAAGTTGATCACTTCCTGTCCTGACATTGTTTTTCCTTTGGAGTAATCTTCTATAATGGCTGAGAATTTTTTCATTGATTGTAAAGGTAATGAATTAGAATGTGAATAGGAATTAGAGTTCGAATGGCTCGTGATCGAGAAGTCCAGACTGGTCCTCACTCACCTTAGAAGCCATTCTAATTCTTATTTCGATCCTGTCTGGCGGCTCGACAGGTTTTAATTCTTATTCTTATATTTGCGCTCAGGAAAACAGATTATGTCAAAGCAAACAGCCGTATTACTCGAAACTCAGTACTTGCCATGTGCGCAATACCTAACGAAGTTTTTGAAACATCCTAAAGTGTTGATCGAAGGGCATGAGAATTACACAAAAGGAAGCTACCGCAACCGTTGCCACATAGCTGCCGCAAATGGCTCACTAGCATTAAGCATACCACTCCAAGGCGGAAAAAACCAGCAACAGAACATTCGCGAAGTTAAGATATCGTATGAAACATCTTGGGCATCAGAGCATTGGACATCCATTAGGTCTGCCTACGGATCGTCTCCATATTTTGAACATTATGGCCATGAATTGGAGCTTTTCTACAAAAACAAGCATGAATCTCTTTTTAAATTTAATGAGGCTTTACTAAAGTGGATTTTAAAGAAATTGAAAATGAATGTGGACATAAATGTTACGACAGCTTATGAACACCGTCTTAATAGCGATACTGAAGATTGGCGCAATGCGATAAGCCCAAAAGCACAAAAACGTAGAGAGGATCCGCATTTTGAGGCGAAATATTACGCACAAGTATTTGAGGATAAACATGGCTTTTTGCCTAACTTAAGTATCTTGGACTTACTTTTTTGTGCTGGACCTCAGGCTATATTGATACTTGAAGGGAGTATCTCTAAGTAATTGGCCCTTCGACTTAAACAACTAACAGATGAATAAAATATTAGATCAACGTTTACAAGTTTATAGAGATCAGATCAATGGGATTGTAGGAGAACTGCATACGCTGACGATTGATATTGGGCATAAGGAATTACAGCAAACGATTGGTGATCTGCGTGATCGAATCAACGAGCCATTTATGTTTGTGATCGTTGGAGAAGTGAAAGCGGGAAAAAGTAGTTTTATCAATGCATTACTGGATAGTGGAAAGGAAATATGCAAAGTAGCTCCCTCCCCTATGACGGATACTATCCAGCAAATCATTTATGGGGAAAAGGAAGAAGTAATTGAGATTTCACAATACTTAAAAAAGATTTTGCAACCGGTTGAAATTTTAAAGGAAATTGCAATCGTAGATACACCGGGTACCAATACCATTATTGACCATCACCAGGAAATTACAGAGCAATTTATTCCTGCTTCAGATTTGATTGTTTTCGTTTTTGAAGCTAAGAATCCATATCGACAATCTTCTTGGGACTTCTTCAATTACATTCGCGAAGACTGGCATAAAAAAATCATTTTTGTACTACAACAAAAAGATTTAATGAACGTAGATGATCTAGCTATTAATGAAGAAGGTGTTCGAAAATATGCAAAGGAAAAAGGCATTGAATCACCCATCATTTTTCCTGTTTCTGCCAAAGATGAATTGGAAGGTAGAAAAGATATTAGTGGCTTTATAGGTGTTCGCGATTATATCAACGCCAACATTACAGGAGGCAAGGCGCCTGTTTTAAAACTTCAAAGTAATATCTCTACGTCAAAGAATTTGAATGAGCGAATTTACAAAGGTGTACTCCTTCGTAAAAAACAATGGGAGGTAGATGGTCAATTCAGAAAAGACATTCAAGTTACACTGGACGAGCAGGAACAAAAATCCAATTATCAAGTGAACACCTTGATTGAAAATCTACTCGCTTCTTATGATCGCATTACCTTAAAAAAAGAACGTGAACTAAGTAGTGGCTTGTCATTTGTACCTTTACTCAAACGATCCTTTTCTTCTATGTTTAGCAAAAAGGAATCCGCAAAAGAATGGTTGAATGGTTTGGCTGGCACACTAGAATCCGACCTTAATATAGCCATGAAAGATCGACTAAATGTTGGTGTGGTTGATATTGCTGACAGCATCCAACAAATGGCACACATGATTGATTTAAAAATCAGAAATAGTCAGACTATTCTTAAAGAAAATCACGATATCTTTTCTGAGATTGCTGAAAAACGGACAGCAGTAATTCACGATTTGCAGGAAGCATTTACCCGCTTTATGAATCGCTCCGAAAACTTTACCGATGAGGAATTATTTCCTGGTCATGAAAACCTTTCTCCTAATGTTGCTACTGGTTCTGGTATAGCTGTAATTGGCGTCATCCTAGCTACCGTTACCAACGGAATGGTTTTCGATATAACGGGTGGTATTTTGACTACGATCGGCTTGTTGTTTGCTGGAGTTTCTGTTGGTTTACAACGTAAAAAAGTAGTCAATGGATTTAGAAGTGAAATTGAAAAAGGACGTAACCAACTGGAAGAAGAAGTTAGTGGCAAACTCAATGCATACATTGCAAATATCAAGCAAAAGATTGATGGTAACTTTGATGAATTTGATCAGTTACTAGTAGAAGAGGAGAAGCAGATTTTGATGATTGAGGAGAAGCAGCAATCTATTAAGCAGCGCTTGGAGACTATTGAATCGGAGATTGCTTGATCGTTCCTTTTACGGGGATGGGAACTTGTCGGGCTGGTGCCTTTTCGCCAGCCCGATAGGTGCTATATAAAAACCATCCTATAGCAGGTAAAACTAAAAATTACCATCCTCCTCTTTATAGTAAGCATCAAATGCCGGGTCTATCGGTTCCCAAAGTTCCACTTTATTTCCTTCCAAATCTATGATGTGTGCAAACTTGCCATAATCAAAAGTCTGTATTTCCCCTACTATTTGTACGCCTTCGTCCTTCAAAACTTTAAGTAAATTTTCAAGATCTTCTACTCGATAGTTAATCATGAATGCTTTTTCAGAAGGTTGAAAGTAATCTGTCTTTTCTGGAAAAGGACTCCATGAAGTGTAGCCACGATGTGTTGGTTCATCATTTTTTCGCCACATAAATACACCACCGTATTGATCGGATTTGACACCTAGGTGTTGTTGATACCAATTTCTTAATGATTCTGGGTCTTTGCATTTGAAAAAGACGCCTCCAATTCCGGTTACTCTTTTTTTCATGGTTTGAGTTTTTAACAAAATTTATATTGATGCTGTGTAAAGTTATTCCTAACATTCAACAAAGAATAATCTTCGCATGATTCCTCTAATATATTAACTCCCAGTTTGCAGCACACTTATTCTCCCGAAATCAACATAGTAGCTAGACCTATATCAAAAAAGGTAAGTACAGCACCATCATCATCTCTTCCTGCATCAATAGAAAAGTCAATTTGTAGTTTGTCATTGACCAGATACATCAGACCAATGGCAATGTGCGGCTCTAGGTTCACATCGCCCCGTATATTCCCGTAATGCTCTGCAAAAAAGCGAAACTGTGGGCTAAAATTATGAGTCAACATGAAGCCATAATAACCCGCTTCTTCTCCGCCTTCCCAAAACATGCCTACTGCATAGTTGATAGTCCAGAGGTCGTTAATGGTATTGGCAAAATTAAAGTTAAAATTTGGTTCGGCATCTCCGGGCCGAAATGCTTTTTTCCCGAACCAGGGCAAAGCAATTCTTCCTTCAAATTCGATTCGAGGTATTGCTCCATCTTCTTTTGCTATACCTATTTTTGCTCCTGTTGAAAGTGCGGACAAGCCACGTATATTATCAAAACCATCTCCTGCGACTCTAGCAATGCCAAATCCCATATTTAATTCTAAGTTTTCTAAAAGACCGTAACGGAGCATTCCGGCATAGTTTTGTCCATTAATATTGAAGTTCTTTTTATTGTAATTGTTATAATTGGCGCCAAACTCAAAATTCATGACTCCTTTATCGATTTTTGTAGGCCTCGCAGTGCCCCCGGTACGGTCAGCACTAATTACTGAAGCTCCACTATCCTGAGCCTGAAGTATTGTGATGGATGTAAAAAACAGCCACAATAAGCTATATACTTTGATTTTATTCATTGAATAATTTTTAATTTGAAAGAGCCCTAATTTAGACTATTATCACCTAAAGGCATAATAAAACCCATTCAATAGAAATACATTTTGAAATAATTAACTAAAATTGAGAGTTACTTATATGCCTAGAAACGGTCTATATAAATAGATTGACTTCGCTTAATAAAACATACAATTATCTATTAACAGGGAAGCTTATAGAAGTTTCACAAATAAACGAATATGAAAAAGTCCTTTTTAGCAATTTTATTCTGCATGGCTTTTACGGCTATGTTTGCACAAAATTCGCCTGCTGACAAAGCAAATAAAGCAACTGAAAGAATGGCAAAATCACTTGATCTTGACCAGCAACAAATAGAGCAAGTGAGAGCTGCTTACTTAGAAGTTTTTGTAGGCACCTCTGAATTAAATAAGAGTGAAAATTCTACTCGATCTGCTAAACAACATGAGATTCAATCCAAATTTGATACCGACCTAGCAAAGGTATTGACTCCTGAGCAAAGTAAAAAATGGAATGATAAAATGAAAACCAAACCTTCTCGTACTCTTAACAATAAAAAGCATGAGGTAGGGCAAAAAAAACGTGGGATGAGCCAGTCCAAGGTAGATCCTAATGATCGAATTATCAGTAGTTCTAACAGAACGGCAGATCGCATGGCTAAGCAATTAGAGCTAAATGAATCACAAAGAGATCAGCTTTTTGAAGCACATAAAAAGAAGCTAACTGATATGCAGACACTTCGCAATAACAAAACTGATCGTAGCGAAATGATCAATAAAAAGCAAAACATTAATAAGGATTACCAAGCTAAGATTGATAACATCCTGACTGCTGAGCAAATCGAAAAGCGACAATCGATGCGCTCTAGTCGGATTCAGCAAAACAATAATAGATTAGAAAAAGGTCCTGGTAAGAAAATGGAAATTGAGAATCGAAAATCAGGTATAAAGGATACTGATTTAAAAATGGAGGATGAAGCAGCTCTCTATACCGAAAGAATGACTAAAAAACTAGGCTTGACTAGTGAGCAAGTTGGTCCCTTCAAACAAGCATTTCTAAATCGTATCACTGCAACTAAAGGAGTTCAACGTGCATCAAGTTCGAAATCGGAGAAAGGTGAAGTTATGACTTCGTATAAAGCTGAGCTTGAAAAGATTCTAAACGCGGAACAGTTGCAAAAATTAGAAAAAATGAATAACTACAAAAAACGTTCGAGAAAAGGATAAGAATTTGGAAGTGGCAACAAGTAAAAATTTATACTGATTCACTTTATTCTAGATCTCAAAACTTTCAATAAAAAGAGGAGATTCAGGTAATATTACCTGAGTCTCCTCTTTTTATTTTCGTTCTTTGACAAATCTCGTGGCCAATGTTAAAATGAAAGCAAAAGTGACCGAAAGAAACGTTGATTTTATTTTATCATTGGGTTCTACCACGGGATTTATCAAAGAACCTTTATTTTTAGAACATTAGAGCCCTCTACTCTACCTTTATCTTAGTTCGGAATAGCAACACCAATCGTTGCTTCTCCATCATTCATCAATACACCTTCTCCAGATTCATTGTAAAGCACCACACGGAATTTAGCATCCAATTTTATAGTAGCTTCTTGAAATTCATTGAAATCGTAATCGTCTAAAGATTCGATTATAAAGAAGCTACTTTCTGGTTGACTCAAACGATCAGAGCGATATTCAGCACCATCTTTACTCCTATAAGTTATTAGTATTTTAGAAAAATCAAACAAGTCAGTTACATCCGGAATTTCCAAAGGAGTTACCTCATAAGAAAAAGCAGCATAGCAATATTCAATAGAGTCAGGGTCTTCGTCTAAGTTAGAAATTGAGACACAGCGCTCTCCGGTGCAACCGTAACTATTTGTTACTGTCAAACAATAAGTCCCTGGTGAGGCTATCGTTAATGTATCTACAAAGCTACTGTTATCCCAAGTGTATTCCCATTCAGGGGCATCAGCATTATAAGGTAGTACTTGATAACTGACTCCATCCCCCTTTGGAACAATATTAAAACCTATATCGTGAAAACAATCTGTTTGGTAATCAGCATTAATCACCTTTTCAAAAGTACTAGTACATCCGTTATCCCCTCCAAATACTGAAGTAAGTGAAATAGGTATTCCATCTTCTAAAGTAGCGGATTCAAATACATCGGAAAATGCCGATTCAAATACATCCGTTGATGAAGAAGGATATTGCCAAATAATTTCTGATTCACCATCTTCACTAGAAAAAGAACGATCCGTAAATGTTATTTCATAGGCCGTTTGCTCATTCCCTTCACCTTCTGTTCCGACAAAACCATAACCTGTACTTTTAAGGGCACTAACATCAATTGGGCCTGAAGATTCAGGGTCATAGACTTTAGCATCTCGAATTGAAATAGAGAGTGATTCTTCACAATCCGCCAAACAATTTTCTAATTTATTTAGTTCTCCCTTAAAAATCAAGACATCTAGTGAATCGGTATCATAAGAGGTAAACATATAAAAGTCATCACGTCCTGCCTCAATCAGAACATCAGAAATCCCAAACTTTGCAGCTACAGAGAAAACGGGTTCGGGTTCTGCATAAAAAGTACCTCCTGGATCCTTTTTACAGGAATGCATTGTAAATATGAAAATTACAAACAGGCAATAAGAACTTATTTTTTTCATGACAGTCAGGATTAATTTCATTGTCAATTGCGCAATTGTTTTTAATACAAAATGGTTTAGTTATTTTTAATACTAAAAACCTAACATGTATATCTTAAAGTAAAAGACATAAAGAACGACAGCTTATATTTTTTGATATTTGCTTCGTTTATTAAAATACCATTTCGCAGTTAAACCAAAATTTAGACTATTTGTTTGAGTTGAATATGTTTGAGTATCCTCTACTGAAAAATTCGAATTAGCTGGTTTCGCAGATGGCGTGTACGTAGCTCTAAGACCTAGGTTAAAACGGTCATTGAACCAGTAACGATATCCCACCATATAGCTAGCGGTAAAACGTTGATATTTATCTTCAGGAATCCACACTTCGTTTTGACCATAAGATAACAACTCACCGTCTGCTAGTTCAACAGTATTCGCTTCAGGAAGTTCAGGCGCACCTTCAGATTTATCAATTCCCTGAATGGCAAACAAGTGTCGGCATGAAACTCCCGCCTCTAGACTATGCCCATTATAACTATACTGCAAATAAATTGGTATTTCTATAGAATGAAAAGACTGTGGTTGTGTTTCTGTTGTAGTAGCTACCCGTCCAAAACTAAAAGCTTCGCCACGAGTAGAACTAATAACTCCAAGGTCTTCTTTTCTCCATTGGTAAAGTGCATCTGCATGCAAGGAGAAGTGGTTCGAAATGCGGAAACCTACAGTCAAACCACCTGTAAAACCAAGTCGGTAAGCTCCACTACTTGACACTGTTGTATCAATTAGGAGACTAGAATCGTCAGAGGGAGTAGCCTCACTTTTTGTTGAGTAAAATAAGGTACCTGCCATAAGGCCAATATCAAATTTTTTCTTGCGATCTTTTTTTATCATGATTCCTTTCTCACTATCGGCTACATCATCTATAGATGCGACCAAAGCGGGAATATCAAGTAGTACGTTTGAAGTTGCAACTGCTTCATCTGGTGTTGAAACCACTGGTTCTTTAGTTAGATCAATAGCTGATTCTACAGGGGTTATACTTGCCTGATCTAGTTTAGGGGTTTTTATCTGCTTTATATTTTGTGAAGTCGTATCAGGAGTCATTAACTGCAATCGTTTTCCATTAAATTCAGATGGAACGGTTTTGCGGTTTATTTCTTCCGTGATTGTTTCTACACCAGATGAAGCCTTGACAGTTGCGGGTATTTCAGTTACAGTAGAGTTGTTGTTTTCCTGTGTTTTAGGAAAAGTACTATTCAAGCTTTTTGGGAAAGCTGGTTCGGTAGCGTTTTTCATTTCTACTTTATCAGTTGTTGACGAAGTAGAAAAATCATTTACAGTAGTTTTAGTTTCAATTCCTTTATTTGTTTGTGTTTGACTATTAGTATTTGAAGAATCGGGTTTATCAGAAGTTTTAGATTCAGTAGGTATTACTGCTTTAGTTTGATTATCAATTGGATGCTTATCCACGAAATTTAAGCTAGACTGAGTCATCCCTGATTGGTTGACAGCAGATGTTGCTGACTGATCAGCCTTGATATCAGCTTTCGCAAAGTAGCAAAGGCAGCCGATGAGGCCTATCAACGGAATGAGCAGTAGCCACCAACCATAACGTTTGTTTTGGTTGTCCTGCTCTTGAAGTTCAATCAACTTTTCTGCAGCCTCCCAGTGTGCTGGGTCGAACTCGAATTTTCGTTGACTTAACTTCTCCGCGAAGAAATTATCTAAGTTATTTTTTTCCATATCACATTGCTTTAGCTGAGCCGACACTTTGTTTGATCATTTCCCTTAACTTCTTTCGGGCAAAAGACAGGTGCCATTTAGAAGTCCCATCACTAATACCCAACATCTTTCCCACTTCTTTGTGGCTAAAGCCATCAATAGCATAAAGGTTAAATACCTTTTGACTCATTGGTGGTAATTGTTGGATGAGTAATTCAATCTCCTCTGCATCAAACATTCGATCAGCTGTATTAAAATCTACCGATTCTGTAAAAGTTTCCTCGTGTTCAAAATCAGTGTATTCTATTAGTTCTTTGACCTTTCTATTCTTACGAAAATCATCGATCAGTGTGTTTATCATAATTCGTCTGATCCATGCTTCAAAAGGTACCTCCTTATTGTATTTTTCTATGTTATTTAAAATTTTCAAGAAGCCCGCATTAAGAACTGCCGCTGCCTCATCCTCGCTCTTTCTATATCGCATGCATACGCCCATTAGTAAGGGGTAACAACTACGGTATAGTTGAAACTGCGCTTTTCGATCTTTCTTAGCGCAATCTTGGATTAATTGGAGGCTAATCGTCATTCTTTGAGTTAAGGATACACTGCACCAGTACTTGTTTAAAGAGTTGGTCAAATGATATCCGTATTTTGTAATCCCGTTTTGTTGGAGAATTTGGCCTAAAGCCGCCAAGTATCAAGGTACTTTTTGACTAAAATTCAAATTCTCAAATCCCATTGACACTCTAATTCGTTAAAAAAGAGCCCGAAACACCTATAAACATAGGGTCTCCACTCAGCTACACGGTTATATTGACTGAATGGTTGGGTTTATCTTTGAAAAAATTAAAAATAGCTATTTTTGCTGGTAAATTGGGTGAAATCTGGTGCTCTTTAACGTGGTTCATGCCCGCAGCAGCCAGGCGATGGGACACGGATTGGACGAATTGAACGGATAAAGGACGAATTTTTTCCTATAGGACGTAGTCCTTTTAAATGGAGAATGATGGAACAGGGATTGGACTAAGGAATGAAATAGGAACGGATTTTTTTTGAAGGAGGAAAAAAAGATACCGAGATTGAAAATCAGAGCGCGATAATAGAATTCACGTTAAAAGAAAAAAATCAGTCCCCCTATCCGTTCAATCAGTTAGATCCGTTTTCCCATGCTCAAAAAAAGGTTTTTAAAATAAAAATTATGTTAACACCATTAGCGGAAAGGATGAGGCCGAAGACGCTGGATCAATACATTGGTCAGCAGCATTTGGTAGGAGAAGGAGCCGTTTTGCGCAAAGCAATAGACTCAGGAAATATACCTTCATTCATCCTTTGGGGACCTCCCGGAGTTGGGAAAACGACGCTTGCAGGGATTATTGCTAATCAATTGGAACGACCATTTCATGCATTGAGTGCGATCAACTCGGGGGTAAAAGATATTCGGGAAACCATTGCAAAAGCTAAAAATCAACAATTCTTCAATCGAGCTAATCCAATCCTTTTTATTGATGAGATTCATCGCTTTAGTAAATCACAGCAGGATTCATTGTTGGGGGCGGTTGAGAAAGGAGTGATTACATTAGTTGGGGCGACTACTGAGAATCCATCTTTTGAGGTGATCTCTGCCCTACTCTCTCGGTCACAGGTTTATGTCTTGCAACCCTTGAGTAAAGATGATATGATTTTGATGGTGGATACGGCTCTAGCCAATGATGAATACCTCAAAAAGAAGAAAATTAAAGTAGCGGAATATGATGCCCTGCTCCGCCTTTCTGGTGGCGATGGTCGTAAACTTTATAATACACTTGAATTAGTCTGCAACTACCAACATGATGAAACAGAAGAAATGACGATCACCGATGAATTGGTGATGAAATTGATTCAGCAAAACATTGCCATGTATGACAAAGGCGGTGAGCAACATTATGATATCGCTTCTGCCCTTATTAAATCAATTCGAGGTTCTGACCCAAACGCAGCCGTTTACTATCTCGCTAGAATGATAGAAGGTGGTGAAGACATTAAATTCATTGCACGCCGTTTGGTGATTTCTTCTTCGGAGGATATTGGAATGGCGAATCCGAATGCTTTGCTTTTGGCAAACACTGCTTTTCAGGCAGCGACTGCCGTTGGACTTCCGGAGGCGCGTATTATTTTGTCGCAGTGTGCAGTTTACCTCGCCACTTCTCCAAAATCTAATGCTTCTTATATGGCTATCAACATGGCTCAACAGGCTGTTCGTGAAACGGGGAACCTACCTGTTCCCTTAGCTATTCGCAACGCACCAACAAAGTTGATGAAGGAGTTGAATTATGGAAAAGATTATCAATATGCGCATAGTCATCAGGGGAATTTTGTGGCGATGGAGTTTATGCCGGAGGAGATTAAAGGGATGGTTTTTTATGAGCCTGGAGGGAATACTTCGGAGAATAAGGTTCGGGAGAGTTTGCGCTTGAAGTGGAAGGAGAAGTATGGGTATTGACAAACGATTAGGCTCCTTTTGTATGTTTCCAAAATTGGTAAACGAATAGCATAAAAGACACGACCGCTATTTCTAGAATTATTAAATTGTAGTCGTAAACGAATCCTGACGAACCTGTCAAAAACTTAACAGCTCCAATTCAAAAAAAAAATTTGAAATTTCTATTATTTGTTTAATCGTTCATTTTCTTCATCTGTTAAAAGTCGGGAATGAATTAAAAATCTGAGGCCTAAAGGAATTTCTAAAGAAAAACTTGCTCCCCGACCTTCGGTGACATCTACTGTCAAATGTGTGTGTTTCCAATATTCAAATTGATCAATATTCATATAAAAGTTGACGCCTTCTATTTGACCTAAAAGAACATCACTTTCATCCAAGTACATCTCCCCTTTTTCAAAAACCATAGGAGAAGAACCATCGCAGCATCCACCACTTTGATGAAAAATTAAATCACCGTGTTGGGCTTTCAATTGTTTTACAACTTTTGCAGCTGCTTCTGTAATTTGTATTCTTTCCATTTTTAAGTTTATTAAAAAACAAGAGTCACCACATAAGTAGTGTATATAAGTGCTGGGTCAAAATTAATTTAAAGTTTAATCGCTCAGCCTTTTTAGCCTACTCTTTCTCATTTTCTGGCTCCAGCCAAGGAGGATGAAGCCAGAAAAGGAGTCGATTAGACTAAAAATTCTTGACCGATTAATTTAAAAACAATTATGTCCCAGCACTTACTACTTATGAGATGATCATGTTTTATTTTAAAATTGTTTAAGCTACTTAAGAATTCTTATCAAACAACTTCATTACGCTAAAAGAAACCTAGCTTATTCTTGTCATAAGAAATTAACATGTTCTTAGTTTGTCGATAATGGTTGAGCATCATTACGTGATTTTCTCTTCCGAAACCAGATTTTTTGTATCCTCCAAAAGGAGCGTGTGCTGGATATGCGTGATAACAATTCACCCAAACACGACCTGCTTTTATAGCGCGTGGGATTTGATACAATTGATGTGCGTCTCGAGTCCAAACTCCTGCTCCTAATCCGTAAAGTGTATCGTTAGCGATCTCTAAGGCTTCTACTTCATCCTTAAATTTGGTAACACAAACAACAGGTCCAAAAATTTCTTCCTGAAAGACTCGCATTTTATTATGGCCTTCAAGAATGGTAGGCTGAATGTAAAATCCATTTGCCAGGTCACCACTTAACTCCTTCGCTGCACCACCAGCAAGAACTTTTGCTCCTTCTTCTTGACCTATTTTTAGATACGATTTAATCTTCTCAAATTGATCATTGGAGGCTTGAGCACCGACCATGGTATTTACATCATAAGGATTATCTTGAATGATGGCATTTGTTCGAGCAATGACACGCTCCATAAAGGCATCATAAATATCTTCTTGTACCAATAGTCGAGATGGGCAAGTACAAACTTCACCTTGATTGAAAGCAAAGAGTACCGCACCTTCAATCGCTTTGTCTAGATAGGCATCGTCTGCATCCATCACAGAATTGAAAAAGATGTTTGGTGACTTACCTCCCAACTCCATTGTTACAGGGTTCAAGTTTTTGGATGCATACTGCATGATCAATTGACCAGTGGTTGTTTCTCCCGTAAAAGCAACTTTATTAACTTTTGAGCTTGACGCTAAAGGTTTACCTGCTTCCGGACCAAATCCATGAATAATGTTAATCACACCAGGAGGAAATACATCCGCTATTTTTTCCATCAATAAAGTGGCAGTAGATGGGGTTTGTTCTGCCGGTTTTAAAACGACACAATTACCCGTAACTAAGGCCGGAGGTAATTTCCAAGACAACATTAATAGTGGAAAATTCCATGGAATGATTTGTCCAACGACACCAAGTGGCTCTTTGATGTTCATAGACAATGTGTGTTGATCAAGCTCAGTTGCACTGCCTTCTTCGGAACGAATACAAGCGGCAAAGTATCTCCAATGATCAACACATAAAGGAATATCTGCGTTTAATGTTTCGCGAATAGGTTTTCCATTATCACAAGTTTCTACGAGCGCAAATTCCTCTAAGTTAGCCTCAATAATGTCAGCTACTTTGTTTAAAAGATTGGACCGTTCAGTTGCAGAAGTATTGCCCCAAGCTTCCTTGGCGGCGTTAGCAGCATCTAGTGCTAATTCTACATCTTCTTTTTGTGATCTTGGATATTTTGCAATTAGTGTATTGTCGATCGGTGAAGTATTATCAAAGTATTGACCTCCTATTGGTTCGACAAATTTTCCATTTATGAAATTGGAATATTTTTCCTTAAATTTTGGTTTTGAATAAGCCATAAGTATGCTGGTGTTTAATTTAAAAAATAGATATTTATGTAGTAAGTGCTATGACCTAATTAATTTATAGTATAATCGCTGAGCCTTTTTAGCTCACTTTTCCTAATTATTTGACTCCAGCCAAAAGGATGAAGACAAATAATTAGTCAATTGAACTAAAAATTCTTCATCGATTAATGTTAA
>CAKZUK010000124.1 GCA_937921775.1 uncultured Saprospiraceae bacterium | reverse complement strand
GGCCATCTACGCAACACTTGATATGGATATTCGTTTGATAAATCTGAAGTGACAACTCAGGCCAAGTCACGTCAAAAACAAGTCTAAATCGTTCATATAGAATGAAATAGGACTTTCAAAAAGAAACATTAAATTTATACTCTTTTGCTTTTAAAAGTTTGAAGTTATTTAAAGTTATCTCCTAAAAGGCGAGCATAAGTGCCTGATACTGTGGCCTAAACCTGTCTGGCTGGCCAGACCTAGCTCATTTAGAGTTTCGTAGTCATAAAGCTACGCTACGAAAAATAGCTAAAGATCCACGGAATCCACGGCTGACTGATCCTCAGACCGGCCAAGAATGACTTATGCGCAAACATAAGAAATGGCTTCAATCAACTTCTATAAATAAAAAAACTAAATCACCTCTAACATGATTGTAATTGAAACAGCTATTCAAACAAAAGTAGACCACTGGCTCAACAGTAATATTGACGATGAAGCAAAGGCGGAAATCAAGCGAATGATGGAAAGCGACAATGCTGATGAAATCATTGACTCTTTTTATAAAGACCTTGAGTTTGGCACCGGTGGAATGCGCGGTATCATGGGAGTTGGATCCAACCGAATTAACAAATACACGCTTGGGATGGCAACACAGGGATTTGCCAATTATCTGATCCAATCTTTTCCTAATCAACAAATCAAAGTGGCTATTGCTTACGACAGTAGAAACAATAGTCAATTTTTTGGTGAAATCACAGCTGCTGTATTTTCCGCTAATGGTATCCATGTTTATCTTTTCGAAGAACTAAGGCCTACACCGGAATTGTCATACGCTATCCGTAAATTAAATTGTCAAGGAGGTGTAGTACTTACAGCTTCTCACAACCCAAAAGAATACAACGGTTACAAAGCTTACTGGGATGATGGTGGTCAGGTTATATCTCCTCATGATAAAAATATTGTTGCTGAAGTTGCAAAAATAAAAAACGTTTCAGAAGTAAAGTTTAAAGCAGATGAAAGTAAGATTGAGCGCATCTCAACTTTGATTGACGTTCCATATCTTGAAGCAATCGCAACAAATGTGGTTAGTCCTGAAGCTATTGCTAATCAGCATGATTTGAAAATTGTCTTCTCCCCTATTCACGGAACAGGTATCACTATGGTACCTCAGATTTTAGAAAAAATTGGTTTCACACAAGTGCGTGTAGTAGAGGAACAAGCGAAACCGGATGGCAATTTCTCAACGGTTGTTTATCCAAACCCAGAGGAATCTGAAGCTATGAGTATGGCACTTAATCTAGCAAGAGAGATTGATGCAGACCTTGTAATGGGTACCGATCCAGATGCAGATCGTGTTGGTATAGGCGTAAAGAATCATCATGGCGAATGGCAATTGATGAATGGTAATCAAGCAGCTACCTGTATGATTTACTATTTGCTAAAAGCATGGAAAGCTAAAGGAAAATTGAATGGCAAACAGTATATCGCAAAAACGATTGTAACCACAGATTTGCTTGATAAGATGGCTACTCATTTTGGCGTAGAAACATACAACACCCTTACCGGGTTTAAATATATCGCTGCAGTGTTGAAAGCAAATGAAGGGCAGAAAGAATTTATCGGCGGTGGTGAAGAAAGTTATGGTTATCTCGTGAATGATTTTGTTCGCGATAAGGATGCTATTATTTCTTGTGCAATGTTGGCTGAGCTGGTAGCTTATGCAAAAGACGAAGGCATGAGTTTATTTGATATGATGATGGACATCTACATGCAGTTTGGTATGTTCCGCGAAGATTTGATTTCGCTTAAGCGAACTGGCAAAAAAGGTTCTGAAGAGATTCAACAAATGATGACTGACCTACGGGCCAAACCACCAAAGACAATCAACGGATCTGCTGTAACTAAGATGCTCGATTACCAATCACTTAAAGCAACTGAACTTGCGTCTGGCAATGAAAGCGACTTAGATTTTCCTAATTCCAATGTACTTCAATTTATCTTGGAAGACGGTAGTAAAGTTTCTGCTCGTCCTTCGGGAACGGAACCTAAGATTAAATTTTACTTTAGTGTACAAGCACCTTTGGCAAGTAAAGGCGAGTTTGATACTGTCTATACTCAGCTTGGTGATCGGATTCAGGGAATCATTAGTAGTATGGGACTCAAGTAAGATTTGAGATTGGAATATTCCTTCGAGCGCGTGGCCCCGAGATAGAAGGAAGACCGCTACTTACATTTTAGCTACATAATAATAAAGGTGCCATCTTAGTAATTAAGATGACACCTTTATTATTTTTAAGGCTTGGTTGGTAATTCTTAGTCGTAATTTTTTAAACGACTAACAAAATTTATTTTTGTAACTTAGCCATTACAATCAAAAAAATTGAAGGATACATACAGACATAAAGGTTTACGAAAAAAGTTGATTGACTCTTTAAAAGTGAGAGGCGTCAAAAATGAGGAGATACTTGAAGTAATGAATACTATTCCGAGGCACTTCTTTTTGGAGAAAGCATTTGAAGAGTGGGCTTACCAAGACAAAGCGTTTCCTATTGATTGTAATCAAACAATTTCTCAACCCTATACTGTTGCTTTTCAAACGATGTTACTCGAAGTAAAACAGCGAGAAAAGATAATGGAAATAGGTACAGGCTCTGGTTATCAGGCATCTGTGCTTGCTGCTCTCGGTGCTCGAGTATACAGTATTGAACGTCAAGAGCCTTTATATAAAAAAGCAAAAAAATTCTTACCTCTTATTGGCTTTCCAAATATCCGTTTGTTCTTTAGGGACGGGTATAAAGGCCTCGCAGAATTTGCGCCTTTCGACAAAATACTAGTGACTGCAGGTGCAACTAAAGTTCCTGAATTGCTAAAACAACAATTGAAAATTGGAGGCATCATGGTCATTCCTGTAGGACCAGACAAAGTGCAAGAGATGTTGAAAATCACACGAATATCAGAGACTAAGTTTAAGACGGTCTCTTATGGAGATTTTAAGTTTGTCCCTTTTGCAGAAGGGGTTAATAGATAGATGTGAGGCTGGAAGTTGGAGGTGGAAAGTTTCACTCGATCGCGGAACACCTTTAGTACCAGATAAACTCCGCGTCTTGCGGGAAACTTCCCACTCCCAAGCTCTCACTCCCAAGACAATTTGCAAACAAATTGCTTAGTCAATTTTCCGTCCACCAGCCGTTCTTGATTTTACAGAAACTTTCTTTATCTTTTTCAGGTTAACGAGTAGCGAGGCATATGCGCTTTGACTCGTCGTATAAAATTTGGTACCATCGTAGGTCACTTCACCTCCTTTACGTTTCCAGTTAGAGGCCAATAGTGCGTAGCGATTTCCATATTTTGGATTAGGTCCAAACATGAGATACCGATCATCATTACCACCTTCAAAGGCTACAGCGAAGCGATCTTCACTAGGTATAAAGGTCAATACACCTGGAGTACCCTTTTTGATTTTAATCTCTTCTACTTTGCTACCATTTACTACTTTAATAGATCCGGATTCGATTTTTGAGCCACCTTTGGTGACTTCCCTTCTCAATACGATATCTTCTGACAAATAGAATTGAATCTTTTTCAAGTCTGATTCTGACCAATCATTTTTCTCATATAACTTTTGAGTAAATGGAGTCAGACGTGGAGTACAAGAGGAAAGCATTGCAATAGTACCAAGTAGCGCAATGAATGTGAATAGGTTTGAAAACTTCATAAGTTATATTATTTATGGTTCTTTGACTATAAAAATTTGGATTGGCTTAAATACTCAATAGATATTTCTCAATACTATATATACAAATATGCCCCTCGAGCGCCCAAAACACAAGGGTCTTAACGAATTATTAACGCTCATAACAGTCACAAGTAATACAAAATTCAAAAACTTATAGGAATTCATACCTTCATATTTGTAGTAGAAACTAAGTCGATAACTCGAAAACATTGTATTGGAACCTACAAACTAACTTTATCAGTAATTAGTCATCTTTTATTAACGTTGTGAAAGCAACTATCGCTAAATGACTTCCTCCAAGTCGTTGATCCCTTGAAACATAATAGTATTTCTACCCGATTTAAGAATCAACATTATTTTAACGCTAAAAGTATACAGGTTCATTTATGAAAAAGCTAATCTCAAAAATTCAATTTAACTTCAGTAAACTAGTATTGGTATTGATCATTCTTGCCTTCACAGCACAGTTATATGCTGAAGTTACTTATTCAATTCCACTGAACGCCAAAGAGCACCAAATTGGAAACATGCTGGAATGGAGTACCGAAATGGAACTTAACAGTCGAAATTTTGAAATCCAAAAATCAATGGATGGTATTCAATTTGACCATATTGGCGAGCTTGATGCTGCTGGTATGACTAACAATGGAAAAAGCTATCGATTTTTAGACACTGGAGTTGGTGAGACAAAAGTATTCTATCGCTTAAAGCAAATTGATCTAGATGGAATAACAAACCTATCTCAAACTGTCATGATCAATAAGACGCTACAAAACCAATTTATGGTGGTGGCCATGACGAGTACTACCTTTGACAAAACCTTTCAGGTTACGATTGAAATAATCGACGACATTCCCATAGAATACGACATCTACACAATTGAAGGTGAATTGATTAGTCAAAACAAAGAAGAACTTTCATATGGTCTAAATGATATTTATATAAATATGGAAGATGAGAAAGAAGGTTTTTATAAGATAATCCTTCGCCTCAATGAAGAAGAGGAAGAACTAATTGTTATGAAAACAAATGACGCCACTAAGAAGCCAGCAGGTGTGGCCAGCCAGAGAGAACAGAAGGGTGGATAAACAATTAGAATGAAAGTAAAAATGAAAAGCCTTCTAACGAGTACATATTATGTGCATGTAAGAGGGCTTTTCATTTTGATTTTAGTTAGTCATTTTCACTTATTGAAAATTTCATCAATATGTCATAAATTTCGTGGCACAAATTTTGGACTATAATATACAAGCATAGTCATCGGATCGAGTCCGGTAATCACTATGTCCCCTCATGACTTCTTCCCCTACCTCCCGGAAGAAAAATTATCCCTCCGATATTATTAATTAGAATAAAATTAATCGTCATGAGCAAACTGCTATTGCAAAACATCGTTTACGCTACTCTATTCTTTTCATTCCTCATACCGGGAACATTAAAAGCTGATTGTAAATTTGAGAAAATCATTCAAGGCGAAGAATTACCAATTGGTATCATGCTAGAGTGGTCTACCTGTGTTGAAGAATCCAATTCCATGTTTATTGTTGAGAAATCAGAAGATGGTATTGACTTCAAAAATATTGGTGCAGTAAAAGGCGCAGGAACTGCAGCTTCGGTAAATGAATATACTTTTTTGGATGTAAATGCGAAAGCAGAACGTTTATATTATCGTTTACGTCAAATAGATTTTGATGGCTCTTTTAGTTTTTCACAAGTGTATACCATCAATAAAAAGATAGCAAATAACTTCACCGTCGCACATATGTCAGCGATTACTGCAGTAGATAAGTTTGAAGTTTCGATAGATGCGTTTAAGGAAGGAAAGTTAGCTTATGAGCTTTTAGACTTGAGCGGAAAAGTTATTCATAGCGAAACGATGAATACAAAAAAAGGTAACAATACCGTATTTGTAGATCTAAGTGATTATCAAGAAAATATCTATCGTTTAAAATTAAAGATGGCAGACGAAGTAGAACAGTTGACCTTTAAGAAAGTTTCACCGGAGGAGCATGAAAAATTAAACTTTGCAATCTCTAAGGATTGTGAGAAGAAATAAAAAACCAGATAACTTTTATCTAAGTAATCAAATCGCAAAATCTTCTATCGGTGAGCTTCCAAAAAGTACTCACCGATAGAAGAGGTTATTTTTCCTTTCGAATGTACTCCACGGGTACATGATCTACCAACCAAACTCCATTTTCAGATTTATAGAATAAAAAACCATTGGCTTGCATAGTAGCAGCATCAATGTTGAGTATAACTGGTTTGCCATGACGGCTTCCGACCTTATGTGCCGTTTCTATATCTGTAGCCAAATGAACATGATGACGTTTCCGTTTTTTGAGTCCTTCACGCAATATAGAACCTAAGAATCGCTCAGCAGTTCCATGGAATAAATGTGCAGGAGGTACTATTGCCTCATAAGCCAAATCAATCGTAATACTATGCCCCTGATTTGCTCTAATAAATTGTCCATCTTTGCTAAAAGCAAATCGCTGCTTATCGCAAGACTCCACCACTTCTTGTAGGATTGAAGGAGTTACCGTCGTTCTATTTGCTTTCGCAAAACCAAGTAATACGGCTTCAACTTTTACCCAACCATTGACATCAGGTTCTAGTTGAAAAAGCTCAGGACGGTGCCTCAAAACCAACGAGAGCGTCTTACTTATTTTTTTTCTTTCCTGGCTGGTGACTCTTGGCAAGGAGTCCAAAATATTTTTGCAGGTGCCTATCGCTTTTGCGAAAAGCTGTCCATTCCCTTTTTCCATTGCAGGCAAAAAATCCATCACTTCTGAAACGTAAACTTTAGCAAAAGAAGGGTCATGTTCTGCAATGCTAGGGGCGTTGTCCAATACATCAGCACATTTGACAGTTGCCGAACAAGATTTGATATGCACCAAACGCTGCGCCTCTAATTGTTTCCGTTGTCTGCGAGTCAAATGAGCATGTACATCTTTAGTGTATCGGTCTGTCAGTTCCCAAGTATATCGAATAATTCGATCAACAGACTCCTGATCATAACCAATAGCAATTAATTTGTTTCTAAGTAAATCTTCAGGGCAGTCTGTGTCTTCGAAAAGGTCATGACATAAAGCGGTGGCTGGTAAGACTGGATCCTCGCTATATTCTTTTACTGTTGAGGCGACCTTTATGAGATGAACGACGTAGTAATCGCCCGTATATTTTCGCTTTTGCTCACCGTGTTGCTGATGAGCAAATGCGGTAAGTTTTTTCTCGCGCTCATCAAAAAAATCGGGTATAATGCTTTCTAGTTTTAAGGAATTCATAATACTAAGAATGTTCTCTAAGGTAAGAAAGTTCCCTGACTTATCAAATTAAGTAGGAACTGTTCAGTAAAAGACGGTTTACTCGAACGTTTTTTTATCACAAAACCATAGCGTATACGGAATCAAAATACGACAGAACATTTGTTCTTGTTTATTATGCCCGTGGATAAAATGATATTATGATTCTACTTTTCGAAGGGCTAGATCTCTTTCGTTTCTCTGTACTTAAACTAGCTTTTAAAATCTCACATCAGTTGTAAATCGAAATCCTCTTCTTCCTAAACAAGCATATTCTATATTTTACAATACTAAACTGAAGCAGTATTCCTTAGAGGAAAATCAACATGATTTCTCATCCGCCCATTGTACTTAAAGTGTTCCCAATTTTCTTGCCCGTATTGTAGTCTATCCGCAATCAGAAACCAAACCGTAGCATTATTTGCCAATCCCATATGACTACCGCGTACCTCTACATTTTGATGCCAATCATCTTCTTTTTTCTCTCGACACACCTTCCAAGAAACGACCCCATCTTCTTTAGTATACAAAGCAGTAGTAGGAACTGGCGCGGGATTCTCTAAGCCTACCAACCATTCTGATTCCAACTCCTCTACTGGTTTTCCTTTTATAATTTCGAACAACCAAGCTGCATTATTAGGTTCGGTGATGCCTCCGAATGGAGAACCTAGTGTAATAACCTGTCGAATTTTATCAGATTTATTCTTTGCTATTTCGCGAGCATAAACGCCACCCAGTGACCAACCGACTAAGCTTACTTTTTCGTTGTGCTTCGCATAAATTTTATCCACCAATTCCATCAAGACCTCTACCTCCTCTAGGTCTGCATAGTTTCTTCCCAAGCCCCAATCGTAAGAAATATAACCTAAGCGTTTGATAAATTTACGCAATCGACGTGTCGAAGTATTGCTACCCAAAAAACCTGGAATAACCAATACAGGATGTCCATCTCCTTTTTTATATCCTTTAAAAGCCCTGTAGAATTCAGTCGTTCTTTTAAACTCACCAAAAGCACGAAATGCTTCTGAGAGATGCCGAATAAGAGAAGGCCTTTCAATTGTTTGAGTTTGATTATTTTCTTTCATAGTCATCTTATTTAGGAATTAGATCTGACTTCTTTTTCCATAAAAAAATAAGGACGCAAGTAAACACTCGCCTCCTTATTCTGAAGTTTTTCATTACTAGTGTTTACATATTTACATAAGTAAACAATTCCTATTTTAACTATTCTTATTTCTGCTCTCCTTTACAAGAGATTCAGTTTAAGAAGTATATTTAGTTTTTGCTAAAAAGCTTAACGAAACGACCAGCGTTTGAAATCAATTGCCCTTTTACAGTTTCCAATGTATCAAAAACGATGTCTTGCTGCTTGTCAGCTAATTTAAGGCTACCTTTGATTGCTTTATTAGTGATTGCTTGCCATTTTGCACCATTTTCTAAAGCACCACCTACCAATTCTTCAGCTGTCTTCAAAGTGTAATCATTTACGCTTTTAGAAGCTTTCTTGATATTCTTAAGTGTTACAACTTCAGCAACAACGTTTGCAGTTTTCTTAACACGCTTAGTAGCCATTTCTTGAATTTGCTCACTGTTTTCCATGATTTCATTCGCTACTTCTGCTGCAGTTTCCATAACCTGACGGTTTACATTTTTAGCAGTGCTTTTGATTTTGTAGTAGCTATCCATTAGGTCAGCATCTTCTACTTTCTTAGTTGCTTTTACGTTAACTTTTTTAGTTACTTTCTTTGCTACTTTTTTAGCTACTTTCTTGCTTGCTTTTTTTGCTTGCTTGATTGCCATGATGTTTACTTTTTTATTTGTTTATCAAATTCTGTAGTTAAGTCGAGTGATAAAATGAAATCAAGGTTTCCTTTGGTCACTTTTGCTTTCTTTTTAACGCTAGCCACAGAATTCACTAAAGAATATTTTTTTAATTAATTTTAGATTATTAGTTAGAAAGAATTACTTCTTAACTTTCACTCCACCTTTCAATTCTTTTTGAAGATCATTTAGCTTGTCCCATTTTCCGTTGGCAGCAAGTTTAGCTTGTGTACGCCAAGTTTTAGGATTGTGCATTTTGTAACGAGGACCTGCATTGTCAAGGATAGTTCTTAACGTTTTTACATCAACTGCTCCTAACATTTTGAAAGAACGGATACCAGCTTTATTGAGTAGCTGCTCGATCTTTGGTCCGACACCTTCAATCTTTGTCAAGTTATCAGAAGTAGTATTTTTATTTGCCGTTACTTTTTTAGGAGCTACTTTTTTAGTTATAACTTTCTTTGCTACTGCTTTTTTCTTTGCAGTAACGGTCTTTACTTTTTTGGGAGTAGCTTTAGTAACAGTTGCCTTAGTTGCTTTTACCGCTTTATTTGTTTTAGCAGTTGCAACCGTTTTCGCTACTTTTTTAGCTTTAGCAGGAGCACCATTCATTGCCTTTGAAATAGTAGCCGTTGCCATTTCGATAGCTGCGTTAGATGTTTCTTTAATCGCTTTTACTTTTGCCGCAGCTGGCTTAGTTACCTCTTCTACAACATCTTCAACAGCCTTCATAAAAGAAGGAGCTTTGATTCCGAATAATTTTCTCAAACGAACATTTCCTTTAAGGTATTGATCTCTTGCGATCTCAAGTGTATCCAATACCATGTCTTGTTGCTTACCGAACAATACAGTACCTTCCTTTAAGGACTTAGCCATCAACTTCTGCCAACGCTCACCAGTTACGAGTGAACCGTCTACCAATGTTTCAGATACAACAATAGCGGTGTCTGCTACCTGCTTTGCCTGAACCTTAATGCTATCAGCTGTCTTTTGAATTGTGCTAATTTTTTTAGTCGCCATTTCTGAGTATTTATAATTTTAAATTTATTTCGAATAATTATAGTGCAAATATAGAATGGGGAAGTTACAGATGAGTTACAGATGAGTTACAAGCTTAAGTTTTAAAGCGTCCAAAAATGATTTTCACATAGAATAGCACCTCTACTTATCTACGTAAATTACTGAATATCAATTTATTGTAATTAAATACTATTTGATTAAAAAAATAAACAGTTTACAACTATTCTATTCCAGATTTTGGTTTAATTAAAAAATTATCAATTAGAATAGTCTTTAAGCTAGCTCTAGCCAGCTGACTTTAACGGAAACCACATTTAAATTTTACACTACACTTACTTAGACAGTATATATGAACCTGAAGATTGGTCACAAACTCAAAATATAATACTTTACGGTATACGACGAATGACAAGAAGGGACGCTTTATGTATTAACATATACGTCAGTAAAACTAAGCAAAGCGCATGACTAAACATAAAACGACCTTTTTTCACTTCATGAACAAATATTAAAAAGATTAAAATACTTAGCGGAAAAAACCCTAAAAATCGACTCCAGAAACAGGTCACAAAATCGAATGATTTCCAATCTTATCTGGCCTGACTGGCTCATTCTTTGTCCTTAAATAAACAACAACAAATCATTTTCTACATAACCATAGTTCAATGATAATTCCCAGTTACCATTGACAATAAATCAACTTTACATGACCAGAAAATCGCCTATTAACAAGCTTGATGCTATGCATCACCAAGCAACTTCAGTACACACAATTCAATTTTCTTTTCTTTTTATTTTATTTTCAATTTTCTTAATTCCGCCTTCATTCGCTCAGGACTGTACTGAATCAAAGGGATGCTTCGATTTCGCATTAGAAGATAAAACGGACAATACTGACGGAACAACTACTTATTGTTTTCACATTACGAATACCTGTAAATGGGCACTAAGTAATATCGCTTTTAGTGTACCACAAGCAGCAACAACTCCTGCTGACAATTCAACCTACCAATCGGCAGGTGGGATAAATTACAACATTGAAAACACTACCAATAATCCTTTTTTAAGTATTAAATTTGAGACACTTGGAGAAGGGATAAAAAAAGGAGGAAGTGATGTTTTTTGCTTTGACCTTTTTACTGATTTAAATTATAACTCTTTTGACATCCAGGCAAAAGCGGCCAACAAAAGATACAATGTAACTATGGACCTAGATGATTGCCTTAGTTCTGGCCCGTCTTGTGATGAATTACCAAAAATTGATGCTGGCTCGATTGCCATTATTGACCCTTCAAATGGCAAACCCAGTTATGAAGCTTTTTTCGATTCAGAAGCTCCTCTTCTTATATTTGATGAACTTTCTCCAGAAGGAGGTAGTGATGACCTAGAGACCATTTGGGTAAAATGCAGCTCTGATAATTGTGCAAAAAATGTAGGTGAGCTAGAGGGCTTAGACTTACAGCCAATTTATGATGCTTATCTTGCGAATCCTGACGCTGCAACTATTGACGGTACTTGCTGGGAATTCATCAGTGATAATGATTCAGACGATCTTTCGCTAACCTTAGACGGAGGAGTTACGGGTACTACTTGTATTCTCCGCTATGCAAGAAGTGTGGGTTGTGATGATTTCACAATGAGTTCTTTAGTCAAAATCAATATCAATGGAGTCACTCCATACAGCGATTCAAATGAAGACTTTTCTTCAAACATTGACTTCACCACTTATCCAAATCCAGCTAGTGATCAGGTGACCATTTTAATGGACGCTAAGTTTACGGGGCAGAAAGGTCAACTTTTCGTAAGTGATTTAGTTGGAAAGACGATGATTGCAACAAATATTGAAGTAGAAGCCAATACACCTATTCGATTAAATACAAACTCCTTGAGTAGAGGGATTTACAACCTGTATATTAATTTTGAAGACGGTGAGAGAAGTGGCGTTAAGAAATTACTTATTAATAAGTAGGCTCGTTGATTGGGGCTATAAACCTAGACGAAAGTCCGAAGACAGAAATTTCTTCTGATCGTAAGACCTTATAGGAAAACTTCGATCGTCCAACTGAACGATTAAAAAGATATCCCAGTAGATTCCGGTCTATCAGAAAAGTTAAA
>CAKZUK010000123.1 GCA_937921775.1 uncultured Saprospiraceae bacterium | reverse complement strand
ACCTTCTGTGTCAATAACAATAAGTGGTAGATCAGAATTCTGTAAATCAACTTGCGCAAAGCTTGCGTTTGAAAAAGCAAGAATAAAAAGCAAGGTGATTGTATTAAAACAAATCCTGGCTTTCATAAACCTTATTTTGTTCTCCTCTGATTTCAACTTTTACTTTTACATCTTCCTGAGTCCAATCAAATTTCAATACAGAGAAATTATTTTTATCAACCAAGTCCCCTACTCTATACTGATTGGGTTCACCCTCTGGTTTGGGGCGTGCATGTGTAAGACTACTTGAGGTAATTTCGTATAGACTATAAGAAAGTTTTTTTAATTTGACTTTGGAAATTTCAGATATGTGTCGGTCTCCACTTAGCAGGATTGCTTTCTTAGGATTGGTATTTTGAATCAAACGCAAAAGACGAGCGCGTTCTTTTGGAAAGTTATCCCACTTCTCGAATCGGTGCTCTTTAGGTAGAACCTGAATACTGCTGGCAATGATGTTGACCTGAGCCTTACTATTTTTTAATTCTCTTTCTAGCCAAGCCCATTGTTCCTTTCCGAGTATGGTTCCCTTTTCATTTGGAATATAACGTCGATTTGTTCCAATCGTTCTTTTTACATCATCCCTAAAATATCTAGTGTCGAGTAAAATAACTTTCACTTCTTTTCCCGGTTCGCCAAATAAATACGATTGATAAGCTCCAGGTCTTTTCCAAACTTTTTCATTTTTAGAAACATCTAAGAAGTCGAGTAATAATTTCTTACTTGCGTTTTTCTTTGGAAATTCTTTACCTCCATCATTCACTCCATAATCGTGATCATCCCAGATACCAACTACAGGGCATTGTTCAATAAAGTTTTTGTAGCCTGGTAGATTTTTTTGCTGTTTATAATCGGCAGCCATCTTGTTCATATTCTCGGTGTCCGCATATAAAATATCTCCCAGCCAAATCCATAAATCAGGTTCATTTTGAAGTATGGGTGACCACATCTTTTGAGGTAAATCTACTTTATTACAAGAACCAAATGCGATAACTTCTATATTTGCAGCTTCTACCTTTTTAGGTTTTTCTGACGGCTTTTCTCCGATTTCAGTAGTCGGTGGCGGCGGTACCGTCTGCTGATTACAAGATGCGATAACAAAGCAAATAAAAAGAAGGAAAGAGCGGATGTACTTCATGTTAATTAAACAGTTTTTTTTGTGCTTAGTAATTTTACACTAATAAATTTTGTTGTTTTAAATCATTTAAACGCGATCATAAGTTGGATAAAAAATTCCAGCTTCCTTTCTCACACGGTCCAGCAATTCCATTAAGTCAACACTAAAGGAATGAGGCATCAAGGGATGCTCGATAACATCTTTAGATAAATATTCCATAACGGCCTCTGCCTCGTAGCGATATCCAAAACCAAGAAATTCAAAGAAAATATCTTTAGGCTCCTTGTCATTTAACAGTAAGGTCACGCTAGTCGATTCATGAAAACGTGAATTAATTCGAATCACACCTTTGGTACCATAAATAAAAGCTTCCGTTGCGGTTTCGTTTAGGATGCTTGCGTGAAGGTTAGCAATCCTATTATTGGAATACTTAAAAAGCATGTGGCAGGTTTCGTCTACATTTGTTTTCCCAATTGATGCTATAGCCTTTATTTCTTCTGGCTTTCCGAGTAATAGCAGTGCCAGAAATATCGGATAAATTCCAATATCAAGCAAGGCGCCACCTCCTTCATTTTGGTTATACAAACGTCCTGATTCATCAAATTTCGCTTTAAATCCAAAATCAGCTTTTACTCCAGTAATTTCACCAATGACATCATCGTCAATCAGTTCTAATACTTTCTTGGTGGTAGGTAGAAAACGTGTCCAAAGCGCTTCCATCAAGAAGGTCTGATTTGATTTTGAAGCAGCTATCATTTCTTCTACTTCTACTCCGTTCATTGCGAATGGCTTTTCACACAAAACCGGAATTTTATGTTTCAAACACAACAGTGTGTTTTCATGATGACGCGGATGACGTGAAGCGATATACACCACATCTATGTCAGGACACTTCATCATTTCCTCATAAGATCCATAGTAATGTACCGCATCGTACTGTGCTGCAAAGTTTTGAGCACGCTCTCCAGATGTGGATGCAACAGCATGAAGTGTTGCATTAGGGATTAATTTTAGGTCTGCAACAAATTTGTGAGCGATCTGCCCTAGACCTAATATACCCCAGTTTACTTTTTTTTGCATGATTTTAATTTTTAAACAAAATGAATGGATTAAATGGTAAAATCATTCTACCAGCCTAAGCCTAAGCAGGCACTCAAATTTTGCTTACTCACTTTCTTCGCTAAATTTACTATTTTGCTCCCATTATGGATGCAATCGACCTCGTAAAAATAAATTTTAGTGCTGACCAACTCATATTATTAAATATATGCTTGGCATTTTTAGTTTTTGGAGTAGCTCTTGACATCCGTATTTCTGATTTTAAACGAGTGATTACACAACCTAAAGCTGCTATTACTGGCCTAATTTGCCAGCTGTTATTACTACCTATCTTGACTATCGGAATGGTTTACCTATTTAATCCGGCCACCAGTATAGCTATGGGAATGGTACTTATAGGAGTCTGCCCTGGAGGCAATGTGTCCAACTTTGCAGTTCATTTATCGGGAGCCAATGCTGCCCTATCTGTTACACTCACATCCGTAGTTACTTTAGCGGCAATTATTATTACACCGATGGCCTTTTATTTTTGGTCAGGGTTTATTCCTTCTGTTGATAGTTTGCCACAAAATTTAGAAGTAAGCCCAAGGGAGATGTTCAAGACCATTCTCAACCTGATGGTTATTCCCTTAGCTATCGGAATGTTCCTAAATAGTCGTTTTGAAAGCTTTACAAGTAAAATAAAACGCCCCGTTCGTATACTCTCCATTTTAATTTTTCTAAGTTTTGTAATATTTGCCAGCCTAGGCAATTGGGACAACATTGTTGCATATGTTTATAATGTATTTTGGATTGTCCTAGTTCACAATGCCCTTGCCTTAGCGATGGGCTATTGGGTTGCGCGTAGCGTTCTATTGTCTGAATACGACTCCAGAGCAATATCTATTGAAACAGGTATTCAAAATTCAGGATTAGGGCTAATTTTGGTTTTCAATTTCTTTGATGGCCTTGGTGGGATGGCTCTCATTGCTGCCTGGTGGGGAATCTGGCATCTAATATCTGGCTTCGCATTAGCTAGTTTTTGGGCTCGATCCAAAGCAAATCATATATAAATCAACAATAAGCTCACCTTTTTAAGTTACTTTTGGAGCAAATGTCGTCTTATTATCGAAACAAGACAATAAGAACAAAACATATGACCAAAACATTTTTAGCTATTTCCTTATCCTACATATCCTTTCCAAACGTTAAGGAATTCTTAAAAAAAGCAACATATCGTTACAATATACGCTCAAATAGCTTTACTTTTGAGCATTTCAATCCCATCTACATAAGAAATTGATAAGACATTAAACATACTTTTTCAACTATTAATCAATTCAAAATCAGACAATTATGGCTGTTAATTTATTAGACATGCTGCAAAGCCAGTTAGGCGGTGCTGCAATGTCTCAAATCGGTAAACTAGTGGGTGCAGACGAATCAAAAGCGTCTTCTGCTATGGGAGCTATTCTTCCTACAATTTTAGGGAGTGTTATGTCAAAAGGTTCTAACTCTAGTGGAGCTGCTGGACTTATGAACATGCTAAATGACGGTGGTCATGACGGCGGTATTTTTGACAACCTAGGTTCTTTACTTGGAGGCGGTGAGTCTTCAAATGGTTTAATGAACACAGGTGGTACTATCCTCAACTTTTTGATGGGTAACAAAACACAAGCGATCACTGACATGATCATGAACGTAACTGGCTTAGGCAAAGGTGCAACCGGTTCTATGCTTAGACTTGCTGCTCCGATGGTAATCGGAATGATTGGCAAGCAAGTAAAAAGCGGTGGCTTAAACGCTAAAGGCTTAATGGACATGCTTGCAGGTCAGAAAGACCATGTTGCTAAAGCTGCTCCTTCTGGTATGGGTAGCCTTCTTGGCTTAGCTGGTATGGGTGATAACCTAAAAGGTGCTGCTAATAAAGTAGCTACTGGTGTAGGTAACACGGCTACTGCTGCTGCAAGTGAAGGTAAGTCTATGTTAAGTAGAATTTTACCAATCGCTTTAATCGCAGCTCTTGCTGTTGGTGCATGGGCTTGGTACAATGGCTCAAGCATGACTGACGCTGCTGGCGACATGATGGACAAAACTACTGGCGCTGTAGGTGATGCTGCTGGTGCTGTAGGTGATGTTGCTTCTGGTGCTGCTGGCGCTGTAGGTGACGCTGCTGGCGCTGTAGGTAATGCTGCAGGAAACGCTGTTGACGCTGCTGGAAATGCTGTAGGCGCTGTAGCTGGTGCTGCTGGTGATGCTGCTGGTGCTGTAGCTGACGCTGCTGGAGGAGTACTTGATGCTGCTACTGCTGCTGCTAGAAAAGCAGTTGAAGGTGTTAAATTTGCTGCTGGTTCTGCTGGTGAAGGCTTGAACAATATGTTCAAAACTGGTGGTGACCTTGTTGGTCAAAAAGTTGCTTTTAAAAACCTAAACTTTGCTGTAGGTAAAGCTGATATCACTGCAACTACTGCAGTTGAGGTAGAAAACCTTGCTCAGGTATTGAAGGCTTACCCTAACTACAACATTGAAGTTGGTGGTCACACTGACAATACTGGTAATGCTGCAAAGAACATGGCTCTTTCAAAAATGCGTGCTGCTTCTGTACAAGCTATGCTTGTTAAGCAAGGTATCGCTGCTAACCGTATTTCTGTAAAAGGTTATGGTCAATCTGCTCCTACTGCGTCAAACGACACTAAAGAAGGTCAGGCGGCTAATCGTAGAATTGAAGTAACGATTACGAAGTAATTCGCAATTGTTCTTAAAGATAAAGAGAGTGCTCAGATGTAATGTCTGGGCACTTTTTTTTTGTTAAATCATAAATATGATCTCATTTCTTATGAGACACTTATTGGCATGATCCCGAATCTTTGATCGATTAATGTTAAACAACTTATTCTAAAGTAAAAGTTTAAACATCTCAAAGTCCCAAATAAAAATGCTATGTTAGCATAAACTAAAGCCCCTCACTCAAGGCCTTTACCACACTTTCCTATTTGATTTTCTATTTTATTACGTAATCACCGGCTTAACAATACTCGGTTAACATGAATTGTATTAAAATTTCATTAAGTATTTTATTCCTTAGCTTATGTATTTTGTTGCAAGCACAAGCTCCCTATCAACCATTGGAAGATGATAATGATCTCCTCGATAAAACGCTGAATACCATGAATCAGCGGTTTCAAAAAGATCTTGCTAGCATTAAAGGTCCCTACAAAAAAGAGCTTAAGTCTGAATACACCAAGCGATTTGAAGGGCTTTCCAACAAATTAAAAAATGGGCACTTCATAAATAATCCAGAGCTCAATGATTATTTCAATAGCATCTTAAACAAGATCATAGCTGTCAATCCTTCTCTTCAAAATAGAAACCTTCGCTTACTCATTAGTCGATATGCATGGCCTAATGCAAGTTGCCATGGAGAAGGCTCTATTGTACTTAATCTTGGACTGATTAGTAGATTAGAAAATGAAAGTCAACTTGCTTTTGTGATTTGTCATGAGCTTTCACACGATTATTTCAATCACGTGAATAATGCCATTCATACGCATGTTAAAAAACTTTATGGAAAAGAAACTCAGAAAAAATTAAAGAAAATTTCTAAAAGCGAATACAGAACTAATGAGAAGGCATCTAAATTATTGCAATCCTTGGTCTTTGACATGAGGAGTCATGGACGCATGCACGAAGTAGAAGCCGATTCAATGGCCTTAGTCTTTATGAAGCCTACTCAATACGACACCAGAGAAGCAGTTAAATGTTTAGCAATTTTAGACAAAGTAGATGTCCCCAAACGAGCGAATATCATTGACTTCAAAAAATATTTTGAAACGGATAATTTTAAAATAAAAGATCGCTGGTTGCAAATCGACGAAGGCAATAATTTCGTATACAACTCTACTGACGAAAGCAGTGAAGTACAGGATTCTTTAAAAACGCATCCTGATTGTCAAACTCGTATTAAAATTGCCCAAAAATTTGCTCATAACGAGTCAAGTGATTCCGTATCTCAAACTTACAACTATTTTATTCGCCTAGCAGATTACGAAATAATAGAAGGTGAATATCTATTTGGCAACTATGGCCAAGCCTTGTTCAAGTCTTTTTTGATGCTTGAAGAAAATCCTGATGACAGCTATTTACACAGCACCATTATGATTTGTCTTTTTGAACTGCACCAACACCAACAGAGCCATAAACTTGCTAATGTTTTACAATTACCTGATAAACGTTTCGAAGAAAATTACAACAACTTTCTTAACTTTATTCACAAACTCAGGTTACGTGATCTTGCAAAATTAGGTCATTTCTATGGCATAAAAAATGGAGAATCCTTTTCTCAAAATGAAGACTTTAGAGCTACTCACTTGTGCTGCACTTCACTTGTACAAACCGCTAAGGAATGGAATCAAAGTAAGCGAAAGTTTTTTGCAGATTTTCCGAATAGCAACTATTCTAAAATGATTCGATCATTAAATAAAATAGCTGACGATAAATAGACAATATTCTCAGCAATCAGCAGTAGCAATAATTGCTGTTCCATGTCTGACAAAATTATAATTTGCATCAAAAATCATTACACTAATAAAAACAAAAAAATGAAAGCAATTTTCAATCGAATTTTAATCTTAGCAATTCTTGTTTCTAGCGCTTTTTCCGGCCAAGCACAAAAAACAAGCTTCGACGATGTTAGAACTGTTAGCCTCCAAAACTCAGGGCCAATTCTAGAAAATGGACAAGTAAAGGGCTATTACATGTTTTATATGGTGGACAAAGTAGACAGGAAGAGCCGAGCCTACATGTTGCGTATTCTTGATGAGAATCTTCGGGATGTAGCAAAAAAGAAATTTATTAAATCCAAACACACTTCTTTAAAAGAAGCCACCTACAACAACAAAGCTTTCTTATTTTCTTTTGTAGATTATAAAGCAAAAACTTTGGAGCTCGTTAGCTATGACAAAGAAATGAAGCGACTGGGCAAACGCACAATTGAGCTTGACAAATGGGCACTTTCACAATACTACACTCAGGGTACTAATAAAGGAACTGAGATGGAACCCAGCCTCAACAAAATGATTTTTCCAATTGGTGACAGAGGTTTCATGAGATACAACATGAAGAAAAATAAAAAGAGAAAGATTGGATACGAGTTAGAATACTTACCGAATGACCTTAAAAAATCCGGCACCTGGAATAAAGATTCACCAGAAGAATCAAAGGCAGTATTAATGGCAGGCTATGGTGATGCAAATGATAAATATCTTGTTTCTTCCATCACCTCTAAACCAAAAATGTTATCCAATAAAGGTATCGCTTTTAGCATCTCGGTATTGAACCTGGAGACTAAAAAAATTGTCTTTGAAAAAGAATTAAAAAGCAAGAAATATATTTACTCATTTATGAATGCTTTTATCAATGATGAAAAAGAAACCATCATGGTATTTGGTGAATATTTTAATCCCGGTGATAACATTGTAAAGGCTAAAAGTCAAGGCCTATGCGCGCTGGAGTATGACATGAAAGGAAAAATAATTGGCTTAGCTCACCATTCCTGGGAGGGGGCAATCGCTAAGAAAATAGGGGTCGACAAAAAAGGTCGAATCGAAGATGGAGGCTATGTTGCTTTTCATAGAATTACAAAATCAGCAGACGGACATTATTATGCTGTAGGCGAAATGTATAAAAAATCGGTGAGTGGCTTGGGCGTAGCAGCCAAAATGCTTGGTGGACAGGGAGCTCTTGTCAAAATGGTCATCCTCGACATGATCATTTTTGATTTCAATGCCGACCTCAGTCTTAATGATGTTGAAGTTATTGAAAAAAGAAAATCTGATTTCTTCCTAGCAGAAGGTATGGGTATTTATCCTCCAACTCTCTTGGCATACGTCATCCGCGCATACGGTGGATTTGACTATTCTTACACTCAGGAAAATGAAGATAAAAGTAGTTTCTTTTCTACCTTTTCAAGCACATCAAAAGAAAAAGGAAAAAAACGAAAAGCTTATTTTGGAATTATAGCACACACTGACGGTGACAACGATTATGTGCTTGACAAAGTAGACTTATCTACCGATGCCAGTTATATCAGGGTATTACCCGCCAAACCTGGTTACATTATGTTGATAGAGTACTTCAGAAAAGCTAAGAAAATTGAAACTCGACTGGAAAAAATAAATTATTGATTTTCAATTAGAGCAATATTAAGCAGGTAGTCAAATTTATCTTTAGGATAAGTTCTGATGTATTTTGAATTTAGACGAGCCAATTTTCAAGGTAATAGCCGTAGCTATTGCTGAAGGAAATTGGAGAAGTATAAGTTTAAAAGACACAGAAATTAGTATATAGTTTAAATTGAGTACCTGCTTAACTGCTTAGAAGTTACTGATTTCTTTATAGTAATGTACGAATTTTCGATGGAAGTGGGATTTTATCGTACGAGAGTGTGAGCGATTGGAAGTTGGAGTCGGGAGGAGGTTTCCTTAATCGCGAGCCCTCGATATAGTGAAACTTCCAACTTTTCCGTACTTTACGGCAAAACATCTTTAACTAAAAAAATAATAACATGGATTTACCAAAAATAGCAGGCAAGGCACCAATTATGTTTGACGCTCAAAAAGATAAAAACTATGCCTGGTGTACTTGTGGCTTATCTGAGAATCAGCCATTTTGTAATGGTGCGCACAAGGGGACTGATTTTGTTCCACAGATTTGCAAAGAAACTGAAGACAAAAAAGTAGCTTTATGTACTTGCAAACTAACATCCAATGCACCTTATTGTGATGGATCACATAAGGCTTGCTAATCAGTTAGAACTTGGGAGTGGGAAGCTTGAAATAATACTCAAATGCGGTATTCCGCGATTTAGGAAACATCAAACTTCCCACGTCCTACCCTTCTCACTACAAGCTTACTACCATAAACTTCTTAGTAGTCATCTCCCCTTCAATCACCACTTGCAGAATATAAGTGAATGCAGCATAGTCTGACACATTCAACTCTATCATTCCTTCTGGCAAATTAGCACGTTGCAACAATTCTTTACCGTTCACCGAGCGGATGATTAAAGACTCAGTGGCTTTTGCCAAAACGATGTTTAATAAATCTGTTGTGGGATTGGGGTAATAGTTGATATTAAATGATTCGGTAGTAGATTCTTTCGGGTCTTCTTTTTTTTCTACTTTTTCAGAGACACTCGTACTACCGGGGCAGTAATTATAGCGACATATTACCGTATTATCATATTCTATAAGTGGCTCCATAAAATCCACCACCACACATTCAATCAATACAAGACCTTCATTAAGTTCAACCATTAATTCCTTCTCATCAAATGCAGTCAAAGAAACTCCCTCGATAGTTAGCGGTTCATATCCAATATATGAAAACTTGACATCGTAGCTAAGCGGATCTAGTGATTTTAAAAAGTATTCCCCATCAAGATCAGTACTCGTTCCTGTCAACAATTCTCCGTTTTTATAAATCGAGACATTAGCCCCGATTAAATTTTCGCCAGTTATCGCATCTACAACGTTTCCACTAAGTCCTGCCGCAGATAGTGAGCTCAGTATAAAACAGCTCATCAAAAATGTCATTATTAACTTCATGCTTAAAAAGTTTTGGTTTGAAAAATATCTAACTTATCAAGATTAGTATAAGTCATTCATTCAGACGAAGCGAGGCAAAACGTATCGCTTTAAGTTTTCAGTAGTTGAATCAATACTTTGATTTAGTAAAGAAAATATAGTCTTTCAGCTGAAACATGTTAATTATCTCTGTATAATATAAGATCACAAGAGCAAAAGCGTTTATTCTAAGTCAAAGATTCTTTATCTTCGGCAAAATTAATTTACCTATGCAAGTGAGTCGTTTCGTAGTTCTAATCAATCTATTGTTCCTGTCATTTTCAGTTGATGCACAAAATTCATCCAGAGATGTTATCAAGGCTGGATTTGGCTATAACCTATTGACTGTAGAGGATGCTTTTGTCCCTATGGCTTATCTGGAGTATACCCGTGTATTCTTTCCCCCAATTACGATTGGAGTTGGCGCCAACTATAGTGTTGCTGATGATATTACAACAGCGACTGAAAACAGAAAACTAACTACTTTTGCCTTCGACCTAATGGGTTATTTTTCGTTTTTCACCGATCAAAAACACGATATGAAAGCGGGTTTTATGATGTCTGCCAGATCTTTTCTCACAGAGTGGGAAAACGTCGATACGGGAATAATGGGCAAGGATCGTCAGTTTCATCCTGGTATAGGCGCTATTCTCAATTACGATTATCAAATCAGCGACTCATTTATGATGGGCGTGAAAGGTAGTTTTACACAATACAATAACAAAAGTTCTGTTTTTACAGTTGGAGCACATGCGGGAATTTCTTTTTGAACAAATTCATGCTTCATTTCGTTATTCTAATTTACCCTGATATCGAATCGTTTTTCTTGATCTTATCAAGTCCTTCAATAAAATTCTAAAAACAGTTTTCCATTTTTCATGCGTTCAAATTTTAAAAATGAAATACCTATTTTCAATATCGATGCTATCTTTCTTATTGATCTTTACTGCATGTAGTGGACAGCAAAAATCAATCGATGAAAAGCAAACGGCAGAGCAGCCGAAACAAACAGAAGCAACAAGTAGTGATACAAAAAACATCACTGCTACCGACATTCCTGTTTACAACTTTGAACGTTTCCAAAAGTTACTTTCTTCAGATAGTGATACCACTTTCATTATCAATTTTTGGGCAACCTGGTGTAAACCTTGTGTGGAAGAACTCCCCTACTTCGAGGCTTATCATGAAAAACATAAAAATGAAAAGGTAAAAGTTTTATTGGTGAGTATGGATTTTCCTAAACAAATTGAAAAGAAAGTGGTTCCATTTATTAATAATCGGAATTTACAACCAGAGGTCATTATTTTAGATGAACCTGATCCGAATAGCTGGATTGACAAAGTTGATCCTGAGTGGTCTGGAGCTATTCCGATTACAATTATTTTTAAGCAGGATAAGCGGGGATTTTTTGAGCGCTCTTTTGAAAGTTTGGAGGATGTGGAGACTACTGTAGCTGGCGTGCTTTCCCGCTAACGTAGAGGAGATCTCTCGGACTAGCCTTAGACGGGTGCGAATGACTGACTGTCAGATCAGCCAGAGATTGAAAAAATTAAGGAAGAACACACGAATAAAACAATAATTTAGAAAATTTAACTAACCATAAAAAATATCGAATCATGAAAAAATTAATCTTCGCAATATCATTAATTGCGCTATTAGTAGGAGGATTTATGTTGGGCAAGAATGCAGCTACTACAGACAAAGCAGCAACAGCTGAAATGACGAATCAAAAAATAAATGAGTCTCCTGCCAAAGCGGACAAAAACGATGCTGCAAAAGCGGTAGCTGTAGCAGATCTAACAGGTTATAAAGTCGGTGATAAGGCTTCTGATTTTAGTTTAAAAAATGTGGATGGCTCCATGGTTTCTCTTGCGGGAATGGAAGATGCAAAAGGCTACATCATTACCTTTACTTGCAACCACTGTCCTTATTCTGTGATGTATGAAGATCGTTTGATTGCTTTGCACAATGCGTATGCACCTAAAGGCTATCCGGTTGTTGCAATCAACCCGAATGATCCTGAAGTACAAGCTGGAGATGGCTTTGACGAAATGGTAGTACGTGCAAAGGAGAAGGAATTTCCTTTTGTTTATTTGTTTGATGATGGCCAAAAAGTTTATCCGGAATACGGTGCGACTCGTACACCACATGTATTTTTACTTGACAAAGAATTGACTGTTCAATACATTGGTGCGATTGATGACAATGCGAGAGCTGCTGAAGATGTAACGACCAATTATGTAGTCAATGCGATTAAAGCTTTGGAGAGTGGTGCTCAACCAGACCCTAATTTTACTAAGGCGATTGGTTGTTCGATTAAGGCTAAGAAGGGTTAAGGCAGTGAGAGTGGCAGTGACAGTGACAGTGACAGTGAGACAGTGACAGTGAGACAGTGACAATGACAGTGAGACAGTGGCAGTGACAGTGCGACTGCAACTTTCAATTCACTGACACTCCAACTGTCACTGCAACTTTAACTTCACTGTCACTCCAACTGCAACTTTAACTTCACTGACACTCCAACTGCAACTGTCACTGCAACTGACATTGCAACTGCAACTTTCAATTCACTGATACTCCAACTGCAACTTTCCACTTCACTGACACTCCAACTGTCACTGCAACTGACATTGCAACTGCAACTTTAACTTCACTGACACTCCAACTCCAACTTTAACTTCACTGACACTCCAACTGCAACTTCACTGACACTGCAACTTCCAATTCACTGACACTCCAACTCCACCCCATCACTTCTTCTTGTTAAGTATCATCCTTGCCCCTATCGCAATTAGTTCCTCTACTTCTTCCAATAACTTTTTTCCTGATTCCGAATCGCCTATTTTTGTATAAGCTATTATCTTCATTGCCACTCTCGTTTCTTTTAGTTCTTTGACTACGTTCGAAACCTTGTGAATAAAATCTTTTACGGTATTAGTCCCTTGTGCTTCTCCGTAATGTAAAGCTGAACTTCCTGTAGATCGAATTAATTGGTTCGCATAGTACTCTCCAACATTGTCTTTTGGGAGTGTCTTACAGAAGCCAATTGTTTCTGCTGCAAAATGAACAAGGCGGTCTTCGTACTTTAATTTCTTTTCGATCATGATAACTATTGTTTGTGTAAAAAAATGGACTACACCAATAAGAGTAGAAAAGCTATAAAATTCCATAAATTTTCTAAAAATTAAATTTACGCTAACATTTAAATTATTGACAAACAACAAACTATAAATCATATTTTTATTTGCATAAATTGATAGTTATTTTAAAATCAGTGTCCGTTTCAATTAATTTCACGATAGCGGGAGACATTGCAATTGCAAATAAAACTCACGCTACCATTCCATTGTAACTTCAACTTTAATTGCCATTTAGAAAATTTCCTCCTCCCCACCCCAACCTTTTCTAATTTCTCCACGTGTATAGGATTGAAAGCGAAAAATATAAAGCTAAAACTAAAATCTTCAAGCTATGAAGACCAACTTATTCATTTTATTTACATTACTGCTCATCATCTCCTGCTCAAAAAAAGAAGATGACAATCCAAGACCTTTAAACGAAAATCCCGTTATTCTTTCGTCCCTTGAAGCCGGTCAACGGTCTTATTTCAGACGGTACCATCTGGAATGTGATGCGACACCCGGTTTTGAGTGGACTTCGGATACTCTAGTGTTAGAAGTTATTACAAAGGAGAACAAATTATATTTGCAAGAGTCCTTAACACCCTCATCTCCTATGTTTTTAGATGGTGCATTTCAGGAGCCAGTCCAGTATAAGATACTGCCTATCTCTGATGCTGTATTGCTTCCTGAGCGCGCCAATTCTGCCTTATTTTTCTTTTATGCAAATGATACGCTACACCTCAACCCTATTACAGATGTTACCCTAAACCAGGAAGCTTGTAAGCTAAATTTAGACAGTAGTCCTTTTATCGGAAACGATATTGGATTTATTGCTGACCTGAGTTTTGGTGATATCAAATTACAGAATCAAACAGTCGTTTCATGTGAGCCTTTCTTCAACCTAGATGCCTATCTAGTTTACGATGGGGAGGAGCTCATGATGAGCCACGTAGTCACTTTGGCTAGCGATATTGGCGGCTATCAATCGGAGGAAGTCTATGGCTGGTGTTTGATTCAGTAAAACAACTTAAAAATACATACTCGAAATAAGTATTTTGATACTAAATCATGCAGATCAGAAATGTCATCTTTTAATTAAGATGGCATTTCTCTTTTGTGAGAGAAGGACTTTTAAATGTAAAACTGCAAAATGATAAAGTCAAAATGTAAAAGTAGCCGAATACCGTAAAAAACAAGACGTATTCACGATCGCTGGCAAACTTTTACATTTTAAATTTTGCGGTTTTACATTTTACATTTACCTCACCGCCTGCACAACTCGCTCCACCTCTTTTATATCTGTGACCCAATATGGTGATTCAAAAAGAGTGGAAGTACTCTCAGCAGGAGCTATAATTTTCTTAGCAGAAAGATGAATTTCTTTTGCTCCAGTAAAGTCAACAATTGCCTTGACATTGTCCGAATTAACACCTGCACCGGGCATGATAGAAATACGAGCATCTGCTATTTCAATTAGTTGAGCGATAACGTTTTTACCTTCCCAGGCAGTAGCTGCACCTCCGGAAGTAAGTATGCGTTCAAAGCCCAATTCAATGATCTGTTCGAGTGCTTCTGATTTATTTTCGATACGATCAAAAGCACGATGAAAGGTAAGTCGCATAGGATGAGCAATACGCACAAGATTGGCGCAAGCTTTTACATCCACTTTCCCTTCTTTGGTCAATACACCGATAACGATACCATCCACTTTACATTCTTTGCAGAAAAGGATGTTTCGACGCATCTGCCCTAGCTCTAGTGGGCTATAACAAAAATTACCCGACCGTGGCCGAATTAGAACGAAGACTTCTGTCTTCTTCCCATTTAAGGACTGGCCTAATGTATTGGTAGACATTTGGATCGTGGCAGCATCAGGCGTAGTACCACCCGCTTCAAGGTTGACACACAACTCAATCCGATCAGCCCCACCTAATTGGGCATTTATGGCAGATTGAAAACTATTTGCACAAATTTCGACGTTCATATCTTAGCTTGATTTAGCTGGACTTATTTAACAAATCACCCTGTTCTCGTAAAAAACTTGCTCCAAATTTGTAAACGAGCAATAAAGCTATACATTTGTTTAAACAGCAAGGCTAAACTAGGTGATGAAAATAGATCATCCAAGATAGATTAAAATAAATGTACCTTGCTAAGAGATGGAACAAAATTATTTTGACTTTACTGTTTTTATAAATCCTCTAAGCGAATTGGCCAATAGGAAACTAGTGCGTGGATTTATAAAAATACCAAACGTAAAAAATAAACTAATTCCGTCATACTACTTAAATGTGCTAAACTAAAAAAAATCATGCGATCAAAATTTTCAATTGCCCTGACACTTTTATTGCTTGTTTCCTGTAAGCAGGAGCCAAAGACAAACTACCTGCCCCTCGACCTACTAAGCCATGGCATTCCAATCACTATTATGGCGCCACCAGAGCCAGATATAAAAGTTACTGATTTGACGGTCATGAAAGATTTGACAATAAAAAAAGATGCAAATTATTACATCCAACTCTATGCTTCCTCTAGTAATACTACTGACGTTCAACAACTAAAATCTGAACGTTTAACTGATGTAAAGAAAAACCCTTACTTCTCAAAAATTATTTCAGAAGAACCCAATGGTTTTATCTACGAGAAAATCTTAGATTCTATTCCTTCTTATGCTTTTAACTACGTTTATCTGCAAGGAGATCAGGAGTATATTTTCCAGACAGGACTTACTAGTCTTTTCAAATTGGAAGATGTTCAAAACATGTACAACGCCGTAAAACAAGACGGAAAAAAATAGTACCCAAGCCCATATTTCCATATTGACTTGAACATAGAATAAGAAAAGGCTCTTCAATAATTGAAGAGCCTTTTCTAAATTTAGTTGGTCACTCTTAGGTGACTTGGGGGTTTAAGCCTCGTTTAATATTTCATAACTGAATAAACTAACGATGACTAAAAGAATACTTAAAATGATCATGGGGAAATGGGTTTAGTTTCAAAATCTAGTACTATTTCATTCATTCGAGACTCAAGCATTTCTACTCAACAAAACGTATAAATACGTTCAATAGTTTCTCTTTTATTGAGAATTTAAACAGAAATAGTAAATCCTTACATTTCTTTGTGTTACTGCTTTACATTTGTATAAAAATAAGCCTTTAAGGGGACATCCTCAACAAAAGCTGCCTTTTTTAGCTTTAAATGGTGACTATCTGTCAAAAAAAATGACTTACCAGTTAACAAACTAGTAAGTCATTTTATGTTATTAGTCAATCTCATAAGTTAAGACTGAAGCGTTTTAGCAATATTAAATCAATATTACTTCTTTTTCGCTGTAACCTTTGTAGCCTTATTGTAAAGCTTTGAAACTGCAGACCAGTCAACAACATTAAAGAAAGCAGCAACATAATCAGGACGCTTATTTTGATACTTCAAATAGTAAGCGTGCTCCCATACATCAAGACATAGGATTGGAGTACCTTTCTTATCAGCTACATCCATCAAAGGATTATCTTGGTTTGGAGTAGAGGTAACAAACAGTTTTCCTCGGTTGCTTACACAAACCCAAGCCCAACCAGAACCAAAACGAGTTCCAGCAGCAGCTTTGAATTGTTCAACCATTTTTTCCAAGCTACCAAAATCAGCATCTATTGCTTTTGCTAGTTTTCCTTTAGGTTGTCCACCACCTTTTGGAGACATTACTTTCCAAAACATATTGTGGTTGTAATAGCCACCACCATTGTTACGAACACCAGCACCGTGCTTGCCTGCGTCCTTCAAGATTTCTTCAATCTTTTTGCCTTCCAGCTTAGTTCCTGAAATCGCAGCATTCAATTTTGTAGTGTAACCGTTGTGGTGTTTTGAGTGATGAATTTTCATCGTTCTTTTGTCGATGTGTGGTTGTAACGCATCGTACTCATAAGGTAGAGCAGGTAATTTAAAAGCCATAGTAAAGTTTTTATTTTTAATCCATGTTTGAAAACAATGCTGCAAATATAAGGAAAAAGTTGCAGTTTAGAATACAACGCACTAGCTACTGAAAAGTTCAAGTTTTGATGCTACTGGAAAGATGGAAGTAGGGCCTTTCATTTTTACGTATAGCGCAATAAACATCGAACGCAGTTTAACCACATAAGACACGAAGCAAAGCTGATCTAATGATCTTCCTAGCTCCTACTTTCAACTTCCAACTTGTTTTCCTACTTTTGCAACATCAAAATAAAAAATCATTCAACATGAAATACAGAAAAGAAAAAGACAGTATCGGTTATGTAAATGTTCCTGCTGACAAATATTGGGCAGCTCAAACACAACGTTCTATTGAAAACTTTAAAATTGCTGGTACCACCATGCCTATTGAAGTTATCAAAGCTTACGCTGTTCTAAAAAAAGCGGCAGCTCAAACCAACGCTGAATTGAAAGTGTTGAGCAAAGCTAAATCCAACTTAATTGGAAAAGCTTGCGATGAAATCCTTGCCGGAAAATTGGACGATCAGTTTCCTCTTGTCGTTTGGCAAACTGGTTCTGGCACACAAACCAATATGAACGTCAACGAAGTAGTTGCCAACCGAGCGCACGTACTAAAAGGTGGCAAACTCAGTGACGAGAAAAAGTCAATGCATCCCAACGATGATGTCAATAAATCGCAGTCATCTAACGATACGTTTCCTACCGCCATGCACATCGCAGCTTACAAAATGCTAATCGATGTTACGATCCCTGGATTAGAAAAATTGCGTGATACTTTAGCAAAAAAATCGAAGCAATATAAAGACGTTGTAAAGATTGGTCGTACCCACTTTATGGATGCAACACCAGTTACTGTTGGCCAAGAATTATCTGGTTACGTTTCTCAACTTGATCATGGTATCGCTGCCATTAAGCATACGCTGAAGCATCTTTCAGAACTAGCTCTCGGCGGTACTGCCGTTGGTACCGGATTGAATACACCAAAAGGATACTCCAAATTAGTAGCAAAGAAAATTGCCAAACTTTCTGGTCTTCCATTCATCACTGCAAAAAACAAATTTGAAGCACTCGCTGCTCACGATGCAATTGTTGAATCACATGGTGCCCTCAAAACAGTAGCTGTCTCTCTAATGAAAATTGGAAACGACATTCGTATGTTGGCTTCTGGTCCTCGTTCGGGAATCGGAGAATTCATAATTCCTGCAAACGAGCCAGGTTCTTCCATCATGCCAGGCAAGGTCAACCCTACTCAGGCAGAAGCACTCACCATGGCTTGTGCTCAGGTGATGGGTAATGATGTAGCTATCAGCATAGGTGGGGCTACCGGACATTTTGAATTGAATGTCTTCAAACCAATGATGATCTATAATTTCTTGCTTTCTGCCAGACTGATTGGTGATGCTGCTACTAGTTTCAATCACAATTGTGCCAAAGGTCTAAAACCAAACAAGCCAGTTATCAAAGAAATGTTGAACAACTCACTCATGTTGGTTACCGCACTAAACACCAAGATCGGTTACGATAAAGCAGCTACCATTGCAAAAACAGCTTACAAAGAAAATACGACCTTGAAGGCTGCGGCTGTGAAATTGGGCTACTTGACTGATAAGGAGTTTGATGCTTGGGTTCGACCCGAGAATATGGTGTAAGAATGGGGTGGGAATGGAAATTAGAATGCTCTTCTTTCGCGGAGCTCCGCATTTCATGTACATTCTAATCTCACCTGACAGCCAGACAGGTTCTAATTTCGACCAGTCTGGCGCCTGACAGGTTCCCATTCTAATTCCCAAACATCCCTACTCCTAAAAACCTTCTACAAAGGTCTGATTTACATAAGAAAGCCCCTAATTGCAAAGGTTGCAAATAGGGGCTTTTTAATTTCAATTTTCGTTTCAATTTTAATTAAAAAAGCATATCTTTGCACCGCTATTTCAAGAAAGTTCTTTAAATATGAAATCGTTGAACCATTTTTCAATTCCAATACAGGGGTTAAAAGACGGGATGCATCAGTTTGATTTTCAAGTAGATAAGGCATTTTTTGCTCACTTTGAAAACTCGCAAATTGCAGACGGAAACTTTTACGTCAAACTCTACTTCGATAAGCGGCCAGATATGTATGTAATGACCTTTAGTTATGAAGGTAGCATACAAACAGCTTGCGATCGTTGTTTAGCGGATATTCAACTTCCGTTAGAAGGTGACAATCAGTTGATGGTCAAGTTTGCGGAAACGCCGAGTGAAGAGGCAGAAGTCATCTATATTCTCAGAGGCATGAACGAATTGAACGTAGCCAAATATGTATATGAATTCATTGCATTGGCTGTTCCAATTCTTAAAGTTTATGACTGTGAAAATGATGAATTTCTACCTTGTAACGAAGAAATGCTGGATCATTTGGATAAAAATGGCCCGCAAAAACAGGAAGATGAAGATTCTTCCAACCCCATATGGGATACTTTAAAAAATTTAGACAATACTAATTAAAACCTTCAAGGTTAAACTGCTACAATAAAAAATTAACTTTAATATTTGCAATCGTTTATTTAATAGTAACGACCTTCAAGGAGTGAAGATTAGAAAAACGATTGAATTTAAAATATTGAAATTATTTTTTGTGTAATAATAAATTAAATAAATAGATCATGGCACATCCTAAAAGTAGAATCTCAAAACAGCGTAAAAGAAAGCGTCGTACTCACAAGAAAGCTGAGATGCCTCAACTTGCGACTTGTCGTACTACTGGCGAACCACATATCTATCACCGTGGTGTATGGGTTGATGGCAATCTTTATTACAGGGGACAACTTGTGATTAAAGCTGCTGAGGATATAGAATAGCCACAAATGCTTTACAAAAAAATACAAAAAGCTCCCATATGATCATATGCGGGGCTTTTTGTATATGAAGAATTAGGTAAAATCCTTCTCCTAGTTTATTAAGTTAAAGAACCTCCCTCCGGTACTTTCATTTTAACTAACACACATTCATCATGAAAAAGATTTGGAATACAGAAAAGGCACCTGCTCCCGTAGGCCCATACAACCAAGCCATCCAACATGGTAATACACTCTTTATTTCTGGCCAGATAGCTATCGATCCTTCCAATGGAGAATTGATTACTTCTGACATCGAAAGCGAGACGCATCAAGTACTCAAAAATATTAATGCTATTCTCGAAAACGCAGGCACTAACTTTGAAAATATCATAAAGTGCTCGGTCTTTGTATCTGATATGAATCTGTACAGTCGTATCAATGCGGTCTATGCTGAATACTTCAACGAAGACACTGCTCCAGCAAGAGAATTGGTGGAGGTAGCTAATTTACCGAAGTTTGTAAATATTGAAATTTCAGTGATTGCTGGAATTTATTAATACAAATGTGAACCAGAAGCTCAGGAAAAACGTTTACGAAACTTTGGAAGTTTAGTAAACGTGTCGAATAAATTACTGATGCCTACTAAGCATTCTATCAAAGCCTGACTCCCATTAAATTATATGTAATTGTTTGGTGTTGTAGATAGCAACACCCTATCATTGAAAAATAAGATATCATGAGTAAAAAGCAAGTATTATCCTGTATTCAACCTACTGGCCACATGCATTACGGCAACTACTTTGGTGCAGTAAAGAACTGGGTCAACCTTCAAAAGGATTATGAATGCAGATACGGTATCGTGGATTATCACGCGATGACCATGCCTTACAATGCAAAGAAACTTCGTGAAAGCACTTGGGAGTTGATCTTCAATCTTCTTGCTGTTGGTATCAAACCGGAGAATCTATTTGTACAATCATTAGTTCCTGAGCACGCTGAGCTATGCTGGATATTTAATTGCTTTACTTCCTATGGACAGCTGAGTCGTATGACACAGTTTAAAGACAAATCTTCTGATTCGAAAGAAAAAGCAGAAGGCTTTATTTCTGCTGGCTTGTTTGATTATCCTGTTTTACAGGCAGCTGACATTCTCATTTATAGAGCGGACTATGTACCAATTGGAAAAGATCAAATGCAACATTTGGAACTAACTCGAAACATTGCTGAACGCTTCAACACTCAGGTTGGAAAAGAATTTTTTGTTCTACCAGAAGCACTGTTTACGGAGACACCAAAGATTGCTTCCACTGCAGACCCTGTCAAAAAGATGAGTAAAAGTGCTGGTGAAAAACACCACATCAATGTCTTTGCAGACGAGGCGCGTATTCGCAAGCAAATTAAATCGGCTGTGACCGACGCTGGTGATACCAAATCGGGGGAAATGAGCCCAGGTGTTGCCAACTTATTCAGCATATTAAAAGCTAGTGATAAGATGGACGAGTACAATCAATTGAAAGAAGATTTTGATAAAGGTGCACTCAAATATGCGCCATTGAAAGAGATCGTGGCTGATGCTTTGGTTGAACAAACGAATTTATTCAAGGAGCGCAAGGCTGCCTTTATGGATGATAAAAAGAATGTCAAAAATACGATCAAGGCTTCTTCTGCTGAGATTCGAAAAATTGCTCAGGAGACGGTGAAAGAGGTGAAGGAGTTGACGGGGCTTTTGAATGTTCGATTTTAATTTTCTCTTTAACGGGGATGGGACACAAACTTCCCTTTAAGGGGGATGAGAATCTATCTGGCGAGCAGCTAGACAGGCACAGATCGAACGGATGGAACGGATGAAGACGGATTTCTTTTTCGTAGAACGTAAAGCTTAGTAAGCACTTGGTCAGAACGGCCAGTGATTACTAAGCTGAGATGTAAAAATAGCGCGCGATAAAACCCGTGATAAACAATAAAATCAGTCACAATAACGCAGTCACCATAACACGAAAAAGATTCGCCCCTCATCTGTTTAAATCCGTTCAATCCGTGCCCGTCTGGCGAAAAGGCGCCAGCCTTATGGCTAGCTCGACAGGTCCCATTCTATCTCACAATTTTTTGCGAAAGCAAACAACAAACAAAATACCCAATCATGAAGATAATCTGCATCGGAAGAAACTACGCCGACCACGCCAAGGAACTCAACAACCCAGTCCCAACGAAGCCGCTCATTTTCATGAAACCCGCTTCTGCCCTACTCATTAATAACAAACCCTTATACTATCCCGAGTTTACCAAGAGCTTGCATTATGAAGCAGAGATCGTTCTCAAGATTGCTAAAAACGGGAAACATATTGAAGATAAGTTTGCACCAAAATACGTAACGGAGATCGCCATCGGAATAGACTTTACGGCAAGGGATCTTCAAAGTCAACTCAAGGAAAAAGGACATCCTTGGGAAATAGCTAAAGGTTTTGATGGTTCAGCAGCTTTGAGTCCTTTTATTCCGATTGATAGCGTTGACCGAAATGCCATTGAATTCAAATTCAACCGGAATGGAGAAACCGTCCAAGTTGGAAATACTAAAGATTTGATCTTTTCATTTGAGCATATCATCACTTACGCCTCTACTTTTTTCAAACTCAATATTGGTGATTTGATCTACACGGGTACACCTGCAGGAGTAGGTGAAGTTCAGGTAGGAGATGTGCTGGAAGGCTATATCAAACAGAATGGTACTTTTGATGATGCTAAGCCTTTGCTTTACTGTCAGATAAAGTAAGGAAGTTGGAAGACAGAACTTTCCTTCTATCATAAAACACTCGAACGTTTTTTTACCCTAGAGATATGAAGAAAATGGAGACCTCCTCACCTAGAAGTACATGGAGACTCTTTTAGCTGAAGCTAAAGTTCGTATTACACGTTTCAAGGGAAACTTCGGTCTGCGGTCTGCGGACTTCCGTCTTTGGACTTTTCCCTAAACAAAATCCCCGCCTTTTTAACTCAAAAAACCGCTTTTTTCTTTTACTATACCATTAGTATGCGCAAAACTATTCCTACCTTTGTCCCGCTTTTAAAAACTACACACAAAAAATAAGTTCTTTGTAGTTAACCTACCGATGAGGAATAGTGACAGCTCCGCATCTCGGCTTTAGGCGAAAGCCTATTTCACTAACTTCAAAAGACCTTTTTTAAATCTAAATTAAAGAAGTAAAATTATGTCTTACTTATTCACATCTGAATCTGTCTCTGAGGGACACCCAGACAAAGTAGCTGATCAAATATCAGATGCTTTAGTCGATGCATTTTTGTCACAAGACCCTTCTTCAAAAGTTGCTTGTGAAACACTCGTTACTACTGGCCTTGCGGTGATCGCAGGTGAAGTACGAACCACTGCCTACATTGATGTTCAAACCATCGTTAGAGATGTCATCAAAAAAATAGGTTACAACAAATCTGAATACCAATTTGACGCCGACTCTTGTGGAGTTATGTCTGCTATCCACGAACAATCTCCTGACATTGCGCAGGGTGTTGACGTTGGAAAGAAAGAAGGTGAGCAAGGGGCTGGTGACCAAGGTATGATGTTTGGTTATGCGACTAACGAAAGTAGCAACTACATGCCGCTTCCGCTTGACATATCTCACAAACTTTTGGAAGAGCTTGCCGCAATCCGAAAGGGTGGTAAGCAAATGAAATACTTACGTCCAGATTCTAAATCTCAAGTAACCATCGAATACGATGACAACAACAAACCACTAAGAGTTGACACGATCGTTCTCTCAACACAACACGATGATTTTGGTGCTGAGAAAAAAATGTTGGCACAGATTAAAAAAGACGTTCAGGATATTTTGATCCCACGTGTTTTGAAGAAATTGCCTGCAAAGGTTAAAAACTTGTTCAAAACAAAATACAAACTACACGTTAACCCAACTGGTAAATTTGTTATCGGTGGACCACACGGTGATACTGGATTGACTGGTAGAAAAATCATCGTAGATACTTACGGCGGATTTGGTGCACACGGAGGTGGAGCTTTTTCTGGAAAAGATTCTTCAAAGGTTGACCGCTCTGCTGCATACGCTACTCGCCACATGGCTAAGAATATTGTTGCTGCTGGTTTAGCAGATCAATGTTTGGTACAGGTTGCTTACGCAATCGGTGTTGCAAAGCCTGTTGGACTTTACGTCAATACTTACGGTACTGCTAAAGTTGATATGAAGGATGGTGCTATTGCTCGTAAGTTGGACAAGTTATTTGACTTGCGTCCTGCTGCGATTGTTAAGCATTTCGGTTTACGTAATCCTATTTTCTCTGAGACTGCTGCTTATGGCCACATGGGTCGCAAGCCGGGTAAGAAGAAGGTGACTATTGGTCAAAATGGTAAAGCAAAAACAGTTACTGTTGAAACCTTCACTTGGGAGAAGCTAGATCGCGTTGCTGATATCAAGAAAGCGTTTAAATTGAAATAATTAAAACTACGATCTCTTCCCAAAAGAGATAAAGCATTCTTAATAAAAAAAGCTGGAGACATTTATTTGTCTTCAGCTTTTTCATTTGGAGATGTTTATAATTTTAAGTCGATTAAGGACAAGCACTAAAGTTCACATCCCCCATTTTGACACCAACAAAGTGTACATCATCCAAGTCATAAGAAAGCTGCAAGCTAATCATATCCACTGAACCTGAAGCTGGCGCTATATTAAAATCCGCACTAGCAAAACGCCAGCAAGCACCATTGGGACATTCCGTTTCAATACCTAGTAGTATATAACGGATTAATAATAAATCCATCGTAGTGACTGAATTGGAAAAATTCAGATCAGCAGCAAGGAAGGCAAAAGGATTGAATGGATCTGGGCTGAAAATATTTTGCAGTGCAACGACTACGTCCAGCGTCGTTACTCCATTGGCAACATCATTGTCGTCTTTACTTGGCGTAACGTTATAAATTCCATTAGCAAGATTTGTAAATTCATACTGGCCATTCGCATCTGTATAGGTGGTTTGATTGACGCCGTCACCAGAAATGGTGACTGCCACATTTGCCATAGCTTGTTGATTGCCACATCGGATGGCTCCAGATACGGAGTTTTGTGCACTTAACTCTTGTGTTGAAATACACATCAAAGCCATCAGAAGAAAAGGTAGTAGATATTTCATATTCATGGTGAATTATATTTGAAATCGTTAAGAATTCTACTACAAGTTAACACAATCTTCAATAAAATACTAGTCTATCATGGGACTTAACTTTTTTTCTAGCTTAGAATCATAAAAAACCGTCAGTCACTTTCTAATAAGTAACTGACGGCTCAAAAATACGGGTTCTATCTTAAGAACATTCCAAAAGCTTATATCCTATATGTATATCCTATTTCCAACTATTCAACGGGATTGTCTTATAAGTCGGAAGATGGAACAGGCCGGTCAAAACATTGAGGCAACTGCATTCTTGACCGGTCTGTTCCGTCTTCCATCTAAACAACTACTCCTACTTCATCAAAACAACACGCTCCACGTACACTCCTTCATCCGAATATATTTTTACAAAATAAGTTCCCACACTCATTTGACTTAAGTCCATTTTTTGTTGGCTGCCAGGTCCCAAAACTACAGCTACCTGCTGTCCACTGATGTCCAATAATTCGATTTTACTTAGCTTTATATGCTCTGTCTTTATCCAAAGTAAATCAGTGGCTGGGTTTGGAAATATAGAAATGTAACCTGCCAAATCAGGCTTGTGTGTACTCGTCGCAGTAGCAACTACCGGTGCAGCCGTCTGACTTGGAATCACCTCTATTTCTTCACCGAGATGATTGATGACCAATACATTTGTAATATTAAATATCGCTTCATCTTGAGTTGTTGTAAAACCGCTGTTGTTTCCCGAGTTAAAAAGCAGATCGTCTTCTACTGTTATAAATAAACTGGCCAGCGTTCCAAAATCAGTCATAGGAGTTCCATCAATTCGTGTCATTCCAATATCCACTTTATTGTCAGCAAAGAAATCACGATGGATGGAAATCAAATCATCATTATTCTCTCCCAACCAAGATTGATCAAACCCCATGTAAACGGAGCCAGGAACAATCACAGCGGTATCATATTCCAATGTAAATGCAATCCCATAAACGTCTTCAGCAGGATTACCAGACTCTCCTAATATGACAGGCAAACTAATCATCTCTCCTTCAATCAAGGTATCTGGTTGTACATAAAATGGAATCGTCAAATCTGCTCCAGAGCTAGGTGGATATGTTGGCATAAATTCCGTATCGTCATCTCCAGTGAAGTTATGTGTTGATCCCCAGTTTTGGCTCACAGCCAAGGTATCATTGGCATCTATCAAACCATTTCCGTCGGTATCAATATGTTTATAGTTGGAGCCGTTGGGAGCAGCTTGCATCCAGTCTGGCCCCTCCTGCCCTAGCCACATCAAGTTGGCACTTGGGCGTACAGGTCCGAGTGAATCGTAGGCTAGTCCAATATTGAGTAAGTCATAATTATTCACCACCTTGTTCGTATCTGTATCTCCTGGCCAAACACAATTCTGATCAATAGTGACCGTCACCTGACCTTCAGCTGTACAGCCATTAACGTCACCTACGATTACCGTGTAGGTGGTCGTTACCTGAGGAGCAACTATTGGGTTTAAGCATTCTGTGCAATCTATATCTGTAGATGGCGACCAGAGCACTGAAACTAAATCTGCCCCCGATACTTCTAAAGGAACGGAGATATCAATACAAGCGGTAACGTCATCACTTATCTCAAAATCAACCGACTCAACTATCATTGTAAAATCAGTACTAGCTGTACAACCACCACTAAAGGTAACCGTCAATTGATAAAGCCCCTCATCATTCGAATCTACATCAATTATTTCAAGACACTCCTCAGTCACAATTGTTCCATCAGGTAATATCCATTCCCAAGATTGCATATCGTTACCTCCTACTACCACGGAAGCACAGCCCAAGAAGTCTCCACCTGAACATAAGTACAAGGGACCAACCACATCTATAATCGGCTGCTCTTCCACAAGTACCATTACATTCCTAGTAATAATACAACCATTAGCCGCCTCTATCTCCACCGTATATTCTGTGCTAACCAAGGGAGCTGCCACTGGATCATAACAATCTGTACAAGATAATCCAATTGCAGGCGACCAGTTAATTCCAAGCGCAGTTGGCGCATCTACATCAAATTGGTGTGAACCACCATCACAAATAAATGCATCGAAAATTGGGGCATTAATCACATCAGAAAAAGTGGTCACATCAATACAATGTGTTACACTTCCAGTACAAGCTTGTCCATCTGTAACTTCCAAGGTATAACAGCCTTCCATCGCTAAATCCATGGTAAGTGTTACACAAATATCCGTAGATTGAAAACCTGCGGGTCCAATCCAGTTGTAAGTATAAGCTGCTCCCGTGGGTGTCTCTGCACAAAAGGTCAACAGATCTCCTTCACAAACCATAGCCGGTACTGTGAACTCAGGAGAAATATTAGCTCCTCCTAAAACAATGAATGTTGCCTCAGCCATCTCTCCAAAAGCATCTTCAACGGTTACACTATAAGTTCCTGCCGCCAAGTCAGTCACCAAATCCGTAGCTGGAAGACCTGGTCCCCAATCATAAGTATAAGGTGCTGCACCACAATAAGAAGTTACGTAAATCACACCATCGTCTAAGCCGCAAGTCCCGTTCGTAATCACACCATCTACGTATAGTCCGGGATAGGCATTAATGATGACACTATCCATATCCTGGCAACCATCTGCATTGCTTAGAGTCACTGTAAACGTTTGTGTTGTATTTTCAATACTTGCAATTGGGTTGGCAATCGTTGGATCATTTAGCAAACTTGCTGGCTCCCAACTATAGCTTACAGCAGTAGCTGCGCTTACATCCAATTGTACATTATCAAAAAGGCATACGGTTGTACTTTGTGTGATGGATTGAATTAGGTCTTCGTTTGTATCGAAGTTGGCGATGGCTACACAACCATTACTATCCGTTACTGTAACAGAATAGTTAGCTGCGGCTAGATTAGCTATATCTTCTACTAAGGCACCATTTGACCATTGATGAGTAAGACCACCTGTTCCCCCTGTCACTCCGATGTTAATCGCTCCATCATTCTGTCCCAGAGTTGCGCATTGAATATTATCAGCGATTATGTTGATTGGGGAGGGTTCTGTTACTTCAAAGTCAAACGAATTAGTACATCCAATAGCATCCGTTACAGTCACAGTGTAAATGTCTGCTGACAAACCACAAATTTCCTCTCCTTCAGCTCCATTACTCCATTGATAATCATAAAACCCAAGGCCTGTTAGATTAATACAAGCGTCATTTCCTCCATTACAAAGTACCGTCGGGGTATTAGCAAGCGTTACATCCAATAAACTAGGCTCACTTATAGTATAAAAATTCACTTGGGAACAGCTCGAACAATCAGTTACCGTAACAGAATAGGTACCTGCTTCCAGATTAACAATATTGTCTCCCACCGCCCCAGTATTCCATTCAATGGTAAACGGTTCACACCCACCAACGATATCTGTGAGGGATATACTTCCATCAGTGTTTCCATTACAAGTCACATCTACTTGAATTCCAGCATATGTAATTACTGCTCCATCTCCTATCACATAGTTTTCTTCAAGGCTAGCCCCAAGTGCATCTGTTACGGTGACAGAATAGCTACCTGCTTCAACATTTGTAATACAGACATCTACTGTCCCATCAGACCATAGATAAGTATAAGGCTCCGCTCCACAAATGACATCAATACAAACAGATCCGGTTGCCCCTCCAGTGCAGCTTACATCAATTATTTCTGCATCTAAAACAAATGGCTCATCAGCAGGTATAAAGCTTAGGTTGATGATTACTGTACTATCGCATCCTTGATAACTTCCGTTGAAAATAGTTTCCGTTCCAGTTGGATTGTTAATATCGTAAACTGATCCTTCAACAATTACAATTTCATCACTACATAAAGTCTCCGTTAAGGAATAAGTCGAAACTGGTAATTCGTAAAAAGTCAGAATAATGGTACTATCACATCCTGTATCGCTTCCTTGCGCAATAACTTCAGTTATATCTGCAGGAATAGCTTCTCCATTACAAACTGGACTTTCAATTATTGTTATAATTTCTGGATAAAAATCAAGGTCGATATAAATTATACTATCACAACCATTTGCTGCAACTCCTGATAACAATTCAGTTCCGCTTGAAACATTTTCATTATAAACTACCCCTTCAATAACTATAGACTGTCCGCTACATAAGGTAGGATTGATATAATTTTCTCCTGTGGGATAGACTGTGATCAAATCTGATATACAAATCGCATCTGCACTTCCAAGATCATCCGTAACGATAAGACATACCATGTAAGTTGAAGTCATTCCTGCTCCTGTTCCATAAATCCAAGTTGGATTTATTTCAGTAGAAGTATTCCCATCTCCAAAATCCCAGGCATAAGTCAAGCCCGAACCTATAGAACTATCTGTAAAAGTTACTTCCAATGGTGAACAGCCTTCTGTTACATTCACTGTAAAATCTGCAGTAGGTTGTGCAAACAAAAAGGTACTGCACAAACAAAGGATAAAGCTTAATATGGTATTATTTTTCATAGAATTACGTTTAGAGGTATTTGCAATATTTCCAGTCTCTTTTCTGAATTTGGTGATTGTTCACTAATTCATATTACAAATGTATAGTCTGATTGCCATCAAAAAAAGTACAAAAATGACTGATTATAGATTCATAAAATCTGATTTTATCAAATTTTAAGCTTATTTTTATAAAAAATACTTCATCTTATAGAAACAGAATCAAGCTATGCAGCAATCCAAGCTCATTAATTTGCTTAAAATTTTACCGATTAAGGAGTTGAATCAGTTCAAAGACTACATTTTTTCGCCTTACTTCAATAAAAATAAGAAAATACGCGCTTTATATGAGCTTCTGCTGATACAAGCTCCTGCTTTTGACCACCTATCGCTAAAAAAACAGCGATTGTACCCTTTGCTATTTGGGCAACAGCCCTTTAATGAGTTACAGATCAATAATGTTATTTCTGATTTGCTTCAATTGCTTTATGGTTTTCTGGCGCAGCAAAATATTGAACGACAAACGCTTTTGAAAAAATTTCACTGCCTCAATGAATTGATTGAACGAGAAGAAATTCAACACACAGACCGCATTAGCAAAAGCTACACTCAAGTGCTTGAAAAAAAATCGCTGCGCAACTTCCAATACCATTTCCATAAAAAACAACTCAACGAACAATTGGTCCGCCATCGCCTAACCACCTCCATGCGTACCCGCGACCAAAGTCTTCAAGAACACAGTAATAGCCTCGACCTCTACTACTTTGGAAATAAACTTCGGATCGCTTGCGACATGACAAGTCGAAACATCGTCACACAAGCCAATTACGATTGCCAACATCTCGACTATTTATTGCAATGCTATGAGGACCAACAACAGGTTTATCAAAACGAGCCTTGCATTACCGTTTACTACAAGGCACTCAAGATGATTCGAGAAGGCACAGCTAATACCTACTATGATTTAAAAAATTTCATTAGTGAACATCTTTCTCTTTTTCCAAATGAGGAACTACGGATTCTTTACGTTTATCTTCAAAATTTTTGTATTCGAAAATCCAACTCGGGGCAGAGCCAGTATTATCGCGAGTTGCGCGATCTTTATGATATCATTTTGGAAAAAGGCATTATTTTTAAAAATGGTTATTTATCACAATGGGCTTACAAAAACATTGTTACACTCGGACTTCGAATGCGTGATTACGAATGGACGGAAGAAGTCATCCATCGCTTCAAGAAGAGATTGCTACCTGAAGAACAAAACAATGGGGAGACCTACAATCTCGCTGCGCTCTACTACGCTCGAAGTGAGTACAAAAAAGCGCTACGTCAATTGCACAATGTCGAATTCATTGACACCAGTTATCACACCGGAGCAAAAATTATCCAACTCAAGAGTTACTACGAGTTGGATGAAACCGAAGCGCTCTATGCACTGATAGAGGCCTTTAAAAAGTATGTGTTAAGGAATAAAGAGATTGCAGCTTATCGCAAAAAAGCGAATGCTAACTTTTTGCGTGTGGTTAAGAAAGTGTACCAATTAAAAATAAACGCGCATCGGCTACCTACTGCAGCCTTTCGAAAAAAACAGCAATCAATTGAGTTACTTTTGGGACAGTTGGATCCTATTGCGAATAAGGATTGGGTGTCTGAGGTTTTTGGTGTGATTGATTCGCGGGGGCGCTAGATGTTTTAGATAAAACTACGATACTCGATGGGAACGAAAAATGGGATAAATATTTTTTGAGTGGCTGGCAAATTGCCTGCTGTTGGCTAAAATACTGTACCCTCAAAAAGATCGTATTCTCGTTATATTAGTAAGTGCTCAATGACTTAACCGTACAGTTAGGGATAAGGATTAACTAAGTGTTTACCTCTCAAATTGGACAGTTATTTAGGCCGAATCCCTTAATAGATTTGTTGATCACCGAACTGAGCTAATAAGAACACATCAGTTCGGTGATTTTTAATCCTAGATTAATTGCAATCAGTATCGACTGAACCACCATTCACATCTCCCACATAAACGCCTACAAAGTTGATGGTAAGATTCTCTTGCAAATTAACAACAGGTACATCATCTACATAACCAGAAGCAGTCGTATTATCATAATCATCTGTAGCAAAACGCCAAGGACCTATAGGCCATGGTCCCCCAGATCCCAATATAATTTCGCGAAGTATCAGAATGTCTAATATGGTAACACTCCCAGAGTTATTAATATCGGAAGCTAAAAAAAATAAGGGTCCATCATTAGAGATGTTAAGAATATACTTATGCATCAATACCAGATCATAAGTAGATACGCCCGACAAACTATTTCCATCTTTTTCAAGATGAATGTTGTAGTCTTCATTAGCTGGTACATCGTTGAAGGTATAAGTACCTGTATTGTCTGTAACAACTGTCATTATTCCTATTGTACCGCCAGTTAGTTCTACGGTTACGTTTGCCAGCAAACCTCCATTCCTACAGATTACTTCTCCACTGATGGTGTTCTGAGCAATTAAAGTACAATTGATCAAGCAAAAAATAAAGAGTGTTGAGATTAAATTTTTCATGGTATATGTTTTTTAGTTCTTTGACAAGTTCTGTGGTTGAACCCAAGGATAAAATAAAACCAACGCTTCCTTCGGTCGCTTTTGTTTTCATTTTAACCTTGGCCACAGAAATTATAAAAGAAGTTTTTTTAGTTCTTTGACAAAATCAGAATTCAGTCAAAATCTTTAATATTGTTTTTTTGTCTGCCAAACACCGGAGTATTCGGCAGACATTTGCTTTATATTTGTTGGTTCATTTTAATTCGAACCCAGATCTAAGTAATGTATAGAATTAATTCGCATTTTCTTTTTTGTATTTTCTAAAAATCACACACTAATTCTCTGTCGGTCAATCGCTTAGTAATTTTTAAAAAATAAGAAAATACCAATTAATTTTGTTCCGTCACTTACGGGCTTTTTATTTTAACAATTACAATAACAATTACTTGAGTACAACAATCCGACGTACCGCCAAACCTTTATCCGTTTGTATTTTGACTACGTAAGTACCTGCTCCAAATTGATTGGTTTTTAGAATAGCCTCTCTCGCTTGTGCATAATCATAAGTGACTACCTCTCGTGAAGCCACATCTAAAACAGTTACCTGCTCTATCCAAGCATCCGCACTATTAATCGTCAATTGGTCACTAACTGGATTGGGAAATAACTGTAAGTCAAAGTTTTCTTTAAAGTCATTGACTCCAGTCGAAACACCTTCTATTGTTGAAGTCGTAGCTGTTGGGCTAACCAAAACTTCTTCCTCAATGTTTGTAATGATGCGTACATTCTCAATCCCAAAAACAGTTTCCATTCCTTCCAGCGAACCCGTAAATCCAGGTGGTTCTACCAGATCGTCTTCTATCGTAATAAAGAAGGTAGCGATTTGTCCAAGTCCATCCACTACGTTCATTCCATCGGTGCGAACTATAGCTACATCTAAGCGACCAGCAGCATGGAAGCTGCGCTGTATCGTGATCATATCATTATTCAATTCCCCTATCCAGGAGTTATCAAAATTCATCTTTGCTGAACCTGCTACCACTACTTCCGGATCGTAAGTCACACTAAAGGCAATTCCATAAAGTTCCTCAATGGTATTATCTACATCTCCCAAAATAACTGGTAATCCAACCGTCGTATTCACAATGAATGTATCAGGTTGTACATAGAAAGGTGCAGTAACCGTAATGCCATCAGAGGGAAGATCAATTAGGTTAGAACCTATATCTATAAAATTATGCGTCGATCCCCAATTTTGGCTAATAGCCAAAGTATCGTTATCGTCAATCAATCCTTCACCGTTCGTATCTATGTGCTTGTAATTCGTCATTGAAACTGGCGTAGATTCCGTCCAGCTATCAGCTTCTTGAGGGGTCCAATTGATGGACGCATTTGGACGAACCAGACCATTAGTACCATAAGCTAAACCTATATTTAGTAAGTCAAAGTTATTGACAATACCGTTGGTATCTGTATCACCTGGCCATACACAATCACCTACATAGAAGTTTAACACTTCGGTGCAACCTACCACATCTGTAACTGTTATAATATACTCACCATCATCCAAATCACTAATATCTTCAGTAGGCACACCATGACTCCAAGCATAGAGATATGGAACGACACCACCCGTAACAGTAATATTAACGGTTCCATCATTACCAGCTTCAGATGGACAAGTGATTTCTTCTTCGATTATCTGTAAATCACTTGCTTGCGCTACAGTCACTGTAATTACCGTCATACAACCTTGCTGATCACTTACCGTCACCTCATAATCGTCAGCTCCTAAATTAGTAATATCTTCAGTAGATTCTCCATTAGTCCAAGCAAAGGAATAAGGAAATGTTCCGCCGCTAACCGCTATATTAATCGAACCGTCAAGATCTCCATTACAATTCACATCAGTTACATTGACAACCGTCACCTCTGGTGCATTGACAATAACGTTTGCAAAAGCAGTAGCCTCTTCTCCGTTTGCATCAGTAACAACTACAGTATACATTCCTTCTTCAGTCACCGCACCAAGGTCTTCTGTAGTACTCAGTATATCTCCAAATTCATCATACCATATAAAAGCATAAGGCTCCGTTCCTCCAGTTACTGATACATCAACACTTCCAGTACTTGCATCGATACAAGCCGGTGCCATTGTGCAAATAGATGTGACGGTAAGCGGATTTGCTAGCCCACCAATATTGACCGTTCCGTTTGAAGCATTCAATCCGATAAGTGTGTTTACAGCTGCCACCACTTCAAAGACCAAAGGATCTTCTGTGAATGAAACCGCTGATGAAGTTCCTGTTGCACCAATCAAGTCAAAACAGATTTGATAAATCACGGTTCCGTCTGCTACACTTTCTCCATTTGCAGCAGAGGAAAGCCAAGAGCTCAGTAGTTGACCGTTTCCCGTTTGATTTTCACCAAAATTAAGCCCACTTAAACCTGGTAAATTTAAATTTTGAACACCGTTATAAGCAAGAACTGTTGGGTCCCAGGAAACAGTGTATTGTATTCCCTGAATGGAAGAGAATCCATTTGTTGTAATGTCCATACAAAGCTGCTCCCCATTATTACCAGAGACGGAGTTGGCATTTAGCATAAAGCAATTATTGGGACTTTGTGAAATGCTGCAATCTACATTCATTGGACCAAATACAGTCGAACACCCTGAACTATTTCCTGTGATGGTAACGGTATAAGTGCCTAAAGACAAATCGTTGATACTACTTGACTGTGTACCTACCGTTACTTCGCCGGTACTCCACTCGTAAGTATGCTCTTCATTCCCAATCCAATCGACAACAATCAATTCTGCAAGATCAGTTATAGGATCGCAGATATAAGAGTAGTTGAATTGGTTGGCTATTAGCCCTATCTGATAAGTTCTCATCATCGTGCAAGCATTGTCATCTGTAACAGTCACCGTGTAAGAACCTGAAGCTAAGTTGGAAATATCTTCTGTAGCTTGTCCATCAGACCAGCTGTACGTATAAGGTGCAAGTCCTCCGGTCACCGTAAGATCAATACTTCCAAGTCCACCACTACATGATGGATCGTCTACGATCGCGCTTATCTGACCAAATTCAATTTCGTTGACATTAAAGAATTGAGTTCCCATACAACCATTTGCATCGGTCACACTTACTGTATATTCACCTAATGACAAGCCGCTAATATTCTCAGTATTCGCACCGTTACTCCAAATAAACGTATAAGGTGCTGAACCTCCAATAAACACAAGATCTATTGCTCCATTTGATTGACTACAATCAACATGGCTTACATCACCAAAAACATCAAACTCTGAGTCATCTCCTATATAAACATTGGCAATTAATTCTCCTCCAGTATTATCTGTCATGATCAAGGTATAAACGCCAGGAATCAGATTGGCAATATTCATCGAAGTTGATGTAAAGCCAGCTGGACCGATCCATAAGAAAGTATAAGGTACTTGTCCACCGCTTGGTGCAATTGTAATTGCTCCCTCTAGGGTAGAACAAGTTGTACTCACAACACTGCCATCATCTAGCGACAAAGTACTTGCCGAGGAAGTTCCAATGCTTACACTTCCATTAATAAGCATCCAAGGGAGTAGTTCAAATGCAGTTGTTCCTCCACCTACTTCTCCTCCTATTATCTCAATAGGGCTGGAAGTATCAAAAGAAACATGCGTTATTACTCCAGTTGAACCAATAGCAGTAAAGCACATTTGATAGAGTAAACTTTCATCTATCAATGTTGTATTAACTACATCGGTATTTGCCCAAACGATACGAACAATTCCTGGTGACAATTCAGCATAATAGAGGTTAGTCAGTTCACTATTAATATTGATGATGGTATCCAATTGTAGTACAGCTGAATTAAAGCTGAGGTCATATTGCGTTCCCACAATTTCGGTAAAATTTCTTGTGGTAATATCTATGCAAACAGTCTCACCCGTGAGAGCAGTTTCGTTAGAAGCTACTAATGTAAATGCATTAGCAAATAAGTCTTGAGGCAAGCAGATACTGAGACAGCAGAAGCCTATTAGTAGTATGGGTTTTGTGAAGTGGCGTATTAGTTTTGTCATGGCGTGATGGATTGTTATATGTTTTAGTTTCATGAGAATAATTTATCGTTTTGAGCTTACATGATGCATCCAATAAATCCGATTACGCTTCAAAAATAGATCAGAAAAGCAGTTAAAAAAAATACATCCTCAGGTATTTGTAGATGTTTTTCATTATACAAAAACACATTTACCATTGATTATCAGACTTTTACATTATATATTTGTAGAAACAAATGACAAATGCGACAGTCCAGATTAGTTCAAATTTTAAAGGTTTTAAGCACCAAAGAGCGAACTCGCTTCAAAGAATACACTTTTTCTCCCTTTTTCAATAAAAATAAGAAGGTCCAATTACTGTGTGAATATGTGCTAAAGCATGCTCCAAAGTTCCAGCATGCACGACTACAAAGGACTCTTGTACACCAAGTTATTTTCGAAAATCAAGTTTATAAAGATAGCCAAATCAATAATGTCATCTCTGACTTACTACAACTTTTGTATCAATTCCTAGCCTATTTACATTTTGAAGAAAAGGAGGCTATTCAAAAGAATTTCCTACTTGAAAAATTATTGGAAAGAGAAGTCCATCATGACTTTGATCGAGTTGCAAAATCTTATCAAGGGGTGCAGGAAAAATCAGCTTATCGCAATTATGAATTCCATCTGGATGAATACCATCGTTATGATAAACTAGATCGTTTCTTTTTCACTAAGGGCAAACGTTCTTTTGATGAAAATTTACAACTCAAGAATAACAGTCTGGATCATTTTTATTTTAGTAATAAATTTCGAATAGCTTGCGATATGAGTTCAAGAAACATCGTTGCTAAGGCACAATACCAATGCCATTATCTCGAAGAATTACTTCAGCAATCAAATACTGGAGATGAGGCAATTAGTAATCAGCCAGTCATACGCATCTACAAAAAAATCCTGCAGATGTTGAAATCGCCAAAACAGGAAAAGTATTATTTTGAAGCCAAAGAGCTAATACAAACGAGTCATCCTCTTTTTCCACAAGAAGAGCTACGTATTCTTTACACTTTTCTGATCAACTACAGCATCAAAAAAATAAACTCCGGGCAGACAAACTTCACCAAGGAGCTATTAGAGATTTACAAGTCCATGCTTCGTGATAATATCATTTTCAGAAATGGTTATCTCCCCCACTGGCCATTTAAAAACATTACTTCAGTAGGGATACGTTTAAAGGAATTTGAATGGACTGAAAACTTTATCCTCAATTATCAAAAACATCTTCACCCTGAAGGTCGCGAAAATGCCGTCACCTATAATTTGACCATGCTCTTCTATGCTAAAAAAGATTATAGTCGTGCCCTTCAACAATTACACAATGTCAACTTTACCGATGACAACTATCACCTTGGATCGAAAGTAATTCAAATCAAGAGCTATTTTGAACTTGGCGAAATGGAAGCTTTACTCGCCTTACTCGAAGCTTCCAAAAAGTTTATCAACCGATCCAAACAAATTCCGGATTACCTAAAGACAACGACTCTCAACTTTGTAAAAATGGCCAAGAAACTTTGTCAACTTAGGGTGAAAAAAGAAATCTTAACGCAGGCAAATTTTAAGCAAAAGCAGCTTGAGCTCTTGGACTTACTTAGAGAGATGGATGCGCTTTCGCAGCGGGACTGGCTGGAGGCGGAGACCACTACACTATGAAATCGCTAGCCTAGCCCAGTGAATAACTGCCCAAACTGTGTTGTATCTTCAAAGAATCAAAATCTCAATCAAAAAGCTACTGAGCCTTGGCTCCACGACACAGGCTGATCCTTGATTAATTTTGGCAACAAAGTGATCCCCCTACCGAGTGAACAAAATAGAGTAAATAATCATTAATAAGACTAACAATTATTGTATTTTTGCCAGCACATAACAAACATTCAAAACCAATACGAATTATGAGTAAGATCAAAGCCTACGATCAGTTCGCAAAGCGCCATATCGGTATCAGCGAAAACGAATTGAATGAAATGCTAAAAACAGTGAAAGCTAAATCACTGGACCAACTAATCGACGAAACTATTCCCTCAAATATCCGCCTAAAAAAGGACCTTAACCTTCCTGAAGGTCTTACCGAATTTGATTACCTGCGAGAGCTGAAAAAGACAGCAGAAATGAATAAGGTTTTCCGTTCATTCATCGGAATGGGTTATTCAGGTACAATTACACCATCCGTACTTTTACGTAATATTTTTCAAAACCCGGGTTGGTATACACAGTACACTCCTTACCAAGCTGAAATCTCTCAGGGTAGACTAGAGGCTTTGTTGAATTTTCAGACGACTGTGGCTGACTTGACTGGCTTACCAATTGCGAATGCTTCTTTGCTAGACGAGGGTACAGCTGCGGCAGAAGCGATGGCGATGTTCTTTAGTTTGAAAAATAAGCGAGTGAAAGATGCTGCTGAGATGGCAAATGAATTTTTCGTTTCTGACAAGATATACGATCAGACTTTTGATATCCTCATTACTCGTGCCAAGCCTTTGAACATTAAAATTGTTAAAGGTGATTGGTCAAAATATAAAGTCACAGATAAAACTTTTGGTGTACTCTTGCAGTATCCTGCCAAAACAGGTGAGGTGGAAGACTACCGTGCATTTGTAGAAAAGGCAAAAGCAAAAAATGTGTACACAACTGTAGCTGCAGATTTATTAAGTCTTAGTCTTTTGACTCCTCCTGGAGAATGGGGAGCTGATGTTGTAGTAGGTAACACGCAACGATTTGGTGTTCCAATGGGATATGGTGGGCCACACGCTGCTTACTTTGCTACCAAGGAAGATTTCAAACGTATCATTCCTGGTCGTATCATCGGTGTATCTGTAGACATCCATGGCAACAAAGCTTTGCGCATGGCACTACAAACTCGTGAGCAACACATCCGTCGCGAAAAAGCAACTTCCAATATCTGTACCGCACAGGCATTACTTGCTATCATGGCTGGAATGTACGCCACTTACCATGGCCCTAAAGGAATAAAGGCAATTGCTGAACGCACGCACTTTTTGGCGCAAGCCCTCAACAACAGCTTGAAGAAAATTGCTTACAAGCAAAAGAATACTTACTTCTTTGATACTGTTTGTGTAGAGGTTACTAAAGGTCAAAAAGATAAAATTAAAAAAGCAGCATTGGCAGCTAAATTTAATTTTCACTATGAGAAAGACTGCGTTCAAGTTAGTTTGGACGAAACTGTTTCTGAAGAGGAGTTGCTAACGATCATTAATATTTTTGCGAAAGCAAAACGACATAAAGCAATTACGAAATTAAGCGTTTCTAAGAATCTAAAAATTTCAAAGCGCTTGATCCGTACTAGCGAATATTTGACGCATCCGGTATTCAATGAATATCATACGGAAACTAAAATGATGCGTTATCTCAAATCTTTGGAAAACAAAGATTTGTCATTGATGCATTCCATGATTCCACTGGGATCTTGTACGATGAAATTGAATGCAGCCACTCAGTTGATTCCTGTTAGCTGGCCAGAGTTCGCAAACATTCATCCCTTTGCTCCACTTAACCAAACAAAGGGCTACCAAAAAATATTTACGGAGCTGGAAGCTTACTTGTCAGAAATTACTGGCTTCACGGCTTGTTCATTGCAACCAAATTCTGGTGCGCAAGGTGAGTATGCTGGTTTGTTGACTATTCGAGCTTACCACGAAGCGAATAAAAACTTCAATAGAAACATTGCCTTGATACCTTCATCTGCACACGGAACCAATCCTGCATCTGCGGTGATGGCTGGTATGAAAGTGGTCGTGGTTGCTTGCGATGAAAAAGGAAATATTGACGTAAAAGATTTGAAGGCAAAAGCTAAAGAGCATAAAGATAATTTGTCTTGCTTGATGGTGACCTACCCGTCTACACATGGTGTATTCGAAACAGCCATTAAAGAGATTTGCAAAACCATTCATAATAATGGTGGTCTTGTATACATGGACGGTGCCAACATGAATGCACAAGTTGGGCTCACTAGTCCCGGTGCTATTGACGCAGATGTTTGTCACTTGAACTTACACAAAACATTTAGTATTCCTCACGGAGGTGGTGGACCGGGCATGGGGCCAATTTGTGTCAACGACAAACTAGCACCATTCTTACCTACTCACCCACTTGTAAAAACAGGTGGCAAGCAAGGAATCAACGCTGTATCTGCTGCGCCATGGGGATCTGCAAGCATACTGTTAATTTCATATGCCTATATTAAGATGTTGGGTAAAGCTGGTGTAAAAGCTTCAACAGAATATGCGATCTTGAATTCTAATTACATCAAGTCGAGATTGGAAGATCAATATCCTGTTTTGTACATTGGTGAAAAAGGTCGTACTGCGCATGAGTTGATTTTGGATTTACGTCAATTCAAGGCAGTGGGTGTTAGTGCCGAAGATGTTGCCAAGCGTTTGATTGATTATGGTTTTCATGCACCTACCCTATCATTCCCGGTAGCAGGTACGGTAATGATTGAACCTACAGAAAGTGAAGGAAAAGAAGAGATTGATTTGTTCTGTGATGCGATGTTACAAATTCGAAAAGAGATTGATGAAATTGCTACTGGAGAAGCGGATGCGAAATCGAATGTATTGGTCAATTCGCCACATACGATTAAGCAGATTACTGCTGACACTTGGGAGTTTCCTTATAGTCGAGAAAAGGCGGCTTACCCGCTAGCTTCTTTGAAGGACAAGCATAAGTTTTGGGTAACGGTTGGTCGTGTGAATAATGCGCATGGAGATCGGCATTTGATTTGCACTTGTCCTCCTATGGAGAGTTATGTGGAGGAGGTCTAGGAGAGGCGGAACTCCGAAGACGAAAATTTTTTAAATGTAAAACCGCAAAATGATAAAGTCAAAATGTAAAAGTGCCCGAATACCGTGTAATATCAGTCGGATTCACGATCGTTGGCAAACTTTTTCATTTTAAATTTTGCGGTTTTACATTTTACATTTAAAGAATTTTCCGAACGAAAAAGTCAATTTATGGTCAGCTCTATCCATCTGATTCGAGTCATTCTAGTTGTACACTAGGTTCCCTCATTCATTAAAAAAATACAAAGCACATGATAGTAGTTACAGGAGCATTAGGATTTATTGGATCAGCATTGATTGCTAAATTGAATGAAGAAGGTCACAACTTTGACATCATGGTAGTTGATGACTTTTACAAAGACCATAAGGAATACAACCTTGACGGAAAATTCATTCGTGAGTGGATACATCGAGATATCTTCATGGACATCTTTGCCAAAATGCCGGAACAGATTGACTTTGTTTTTCATCTAGGTGCTCGTACTGATACTGCATTAAAAAGTAAGAAAGTATTTGACAAGCTGAACGTTAAGTACTCTCAGGATATTTGGAATATTTGCGCTGAGCATCAGATTCCATTGGTCTATGCTTCTTCTGCTGCAACTTATGGAGATGGTTCTAATGGCTATAAAGACAGCCATACCGGTATCAAAAATCTAAAGCCACTCAACGCTTATGGTACTTCCAAAAACACCTTTGACCTTTGGGCTTTGAAGCAAAAAACAGCTCCTCCTTTCTGGGCTGGCTTGAAGTTTTTTAATGTGTATGGCCCCAATGAATATCACAAAGGACGCATGGCTTCTGTTGTTTACCAAACGGCGGAGCAAATCAAAGAGACAGCTGCCATGAAGCTTTTCAAATCACATAAGAAAGGAATTAAGGATGGTGAGCAGGCACGAGATTTTATTTATGTAAAGGATGTTGTAGATGTTTGTTACCACCTTTATAAAAGCAAGAAAAAGGAATCTGGTATTTATAATGTTGGGACGGGGAAGGCGCGTACGTTTTTGGATTTAGCTACGCTTACTTTTAAGGCTTTAGGAATGGAGCCTGACATTTCATTTATTGATACACCTAAAGATATTCGCGCCAATTATCAGTACTTCACACAAGCTGATATGAGCAAGTTGAAGAAGTCAGGATATAAGAAGAAGTTTCATAGTTTGGAAGACGGGGTGGCGGATTACGTAAAGAAGTATTTGATTGGAAAGAAGGTTTATTAAGGGCGATCTAGGGGCATGGCCCCTAGATATTGACGATAGTACTTTTCAGACTGTTTTTATTCTTCTTCTTTCATAAGGGCATTAATTCCCGCATAATAAATTAAGAACCACTCGTCTCCCATCTTCGCAAAACGACGTTGCATTCCATAGTCTCCTGCTGTATCTTTAATTTGGTCGATAACTAGCGCATTACCAACTTCATCTAGTGTTTGTACAAACTTACCATCACTACCATCAAATAATTTGTGGAGTTTCCAAGTTTCTTTTTGCCAAGCAAAACCCTCGGGGACGATACCATCTTCTAAACGTGCGGGAATACCTTCTAAAGGGAAAACGATGTGTTCCATTTGGTATACGCTATCCGAATGGAAGCGATCGTAAAACTGGATAAATCCATTGGTCAACTTGGCAGAAGGTTCGCTAGCGACTTCTATATTATCGTTTGCAATAAGTGCCTCCTTGTTTGCTTGCTTCTTGAGAAAGAATAGAAACAGTAAGGCGGTGATGATGATGCCGGTTAGCATTCCTAGTATGAACTTCATTTTTATTTTTTTTCTCCCTCAAATTTCAATCGGGCATATTCGAGTTTTAGCCCAAAGGAGTTATTTATTAGTATGTGATTAATTAGCTTGTTTCTTAGGCTAGTCTTTGGTCGCCGTTGTCTTCTAGCGCATAGACTAGAATGTATTCTTCATTGATAACTTCGTAATGTAATTTGAATTGGAAGGTACGTTCTCCCTTCATCACATAACCCGTACAGGTTCCATTAGTAACATCGTATTCAAAAGGATTTATGAAAATATGTTCTCTGAAGTCTAGTTTCTTTTGGCCGTAGGCTTTGTATAGGCATTCTTTGGCGCCCCAATAAACGTGGAGATGATTTATTCTGCTTTCATCCTTTAAGCTTGCCATTTCTTCTTCACGCATGTATTTGTGTGCAATGCTCTCTATCTTTTCAACGATCCGCTGTATATCAATGCCTACCGAGCAAGGTGCTGCTATCACCGAAGCCAATTCCCGTGAATGACTGATGGAAATATCAAATAAAGAATCCAATAAAAAAGGTTTCCCAAATTCATCTTTGAGGCAAACTCCCCGCTTCTTTCTGCCTGACATGATATGCAGAAGATAACGACTCGCATACCACTCTACCCTACGGTGACCTTTCATCAGATCAATCTGTTGCTTTTCTGAATACGCCAGTTGCAGCTTTTCTGCAAAAAAGCTTTCCTCTTCCTCTATCTTCCACAGGCCGATTTCGCCTTCACCTATAATATTTCGATGTATGAGTAATGGCATTTATTGAATTTATTAGCTCTTTTATAAAAACTCTCAAAATAAACAGCCGTAAATTAAGGAATATTCTCCAAGCAAATTAATTTTGCGCTATGATCTTATCTGATAATAAAATTCTGGAAGCCATTGATAATGGCAAAATCGTGATTGAGCCGTTTCGAGCTGATTGCCTAGGCACCAATTCTTATGATGTACACCTCAGTAAATATTTGGCGGTTTACGAAAATCATGAGCTAGATGCTCGCAAACATAATGAGATTCAGGAAGTTCTGATTCCTGAAGAAGGTTTTGTAATCCAACCTGGGGTTTTATACCTCGGAGTCACCGAAGAATATACGGAGACCCATCACACCGTTCCTTTCCTTGAAGGCAAATCTAGTATTGGTCGCCTTGGAATTGACATTCATGCTACTGCAGGAAAAGGTGATGTTGGTTTTTGTAATACTTGGACGCTGGAGATTTCTTGTGTTCAACCGGTACGCATTTATGCGGGGATGCCGATTGGGCAGTTGATTTACTTTATGGTGGAAGGTGATATCAAAAATTATTACAATAAGAAGAGCAATGCTAAGTATAATGCTCGGACTATTAAGCCGGTGGAGTCTATGATGTGGAAGAATGTCTTCTAGATGCTGGATGCTGGATGTTAGATGCTGGATCACTCGAACGTAGTGAACGCGGAGCCCTCGCGTTAGATGGCATCTATCTAAGTACTGGATGTAGGTTGCTGGATGCTGGATCACTCGAACGTAGTGAACGCGGAGCCCTCGCGTTAGATGGCATCTATATAGGTACTGGATGTAGGTTGCTGGATGCTGGATCACTCGAACGTAGTGAACGCGGAGCCCTCGCGTTAGATGGCATCCAGCATCCAGCATCCAGTATCTTGCACCTTGCATCCAGCATCCAGCTTCTACGTTCTATGGTGTTTTTCAACTGATTGTATAAATACATTTAGTTTCTTTCCTAAGAGTTCAACTTTTGTTTTTGTTTTCTCAAACAACTCTTTGTCTTTTAATGATTCTGTTTCATATAGCGTTTCTAAATGATCTAGAGTCTCATCATTGGAAGACAATGCAAAAATTAAAAACCGTATAAACTCTCTTTTATATCTTCTTCTTCCATATCCTTCAACTATGTTTGCTCTTACTGACTTAGAAGACCTTCTAATTTGGGATCCCGTTTCATAAAATTCAAACTTTGGTAAATGCCTGATAGTTATTTTATGAATTTCAATTGATGCTTCTTTAGCTAAATTCCAAATCTCTAATTTTTTATAACTCATGTTTGTTTTATAACTGGTACATATATAAGCGTCATAAAAACCTAAAATTCCATAAATTAGAATCCACTATTTTCAAACTTTAACATTTTCTGGGTGCTGGATACTGGATACGAGATGTAGGTTGCTGGATGCTGGATCACTCCAACGTAGTGAACGCGGAGCCCTCGCGTTAGATGACATCTATCTAGGTACTGGATGTAGGTTGCTGGATGCTGGATCACTCGAACGTAGTGAACGCGGAGCCCTCACGTTAGATGGCATCTATCTAGGTACTGGATGTAGGTTGCTGGATGCTGGATCACTCGAACGTAGTGAACGCGGAGCCCTCGCGTTAGATGGCATCCAGCATCCAGTATCTTGCATCCAGCATCCAGCATCACTCCACAACAATCTCGTCTACAAAAAGCCAAGCTTCATTGCCAGCACCTTGAGCTCCATCGGGAATCATTCCATATCGTTTTGCTTTCACTTTTAGGTAGCGGCTTTTGGCAGCTTTTAGCGGCAGCTCTACAATACTTACTCTCTCTGTACTCTTAGTTTCAATATCTTTTGCAGTTAGTGCTTTGAATATATTTCCGTCGGAAGAAAGGGAAACTTCCACTCGTTTTGGAAGATAGATCCATTGGCCATTTCCGCTGTAGAAACGTAAGCTTAGATTGTTTAATTCTTGCTCCGTTCCAAGGTCTATGGTGGCTTCGAAATCCTCTCCAGACCAGCCCAACCATTCGCCATCTCCATAGCGGTCATCGCTACCAATGACTCCATTGACAAGGGCTTCGCTACCACCTAGGGCGTAGCTTGGGTGTGGTGCAGCGGCCAGACTTACTTTTTTGGCTGTAGCTAAATGCAAATTAAAATCGGTAGTACTGACACGACTTAATAGTTTACCACTTCTATAAACAGCAGCCTTTAAAGTTTGATTTTTTGTCAAGCTAATTGCTTCGCTATAAAGCGTTGAATTCCCATCTGGTTCTTTACCATCTAAGGTGTAATAGATTTTGGATTCAGTAGCTAGGGTGCTTAGCGCAACGGCGATGCCTTCTTTTGCCGCAGTGATATCTGTTTTGACTTCAAAAAGGTGGTTGGCGTAGTTTACCTTCATGGCATCAAGATGTGGCATGTGGCGACTTAGACGGCTCGCAAAATCTTCGTAATTACGTTTTGCTTTTGGCGACCATGTAAGTTCTGCCAAAGCGATGCCACGTGGAAAAGCCATGTATTCTACCTGCTCAAAAGTTGGCATGTATTCCGTCCAAACGTTGCCTTGCGCACCAAGGATATACTTTGCCTCTTCAGCATTTAATTCTTCAGGAATTGGTTCGTAATTATAGACCTGCTTTAATGGAAGATAGCCTCCGATTGCGAGCGGTTCATCGCCTGATCGAGATTGATAATAATCAAGATAACAATTAGAAGTCGGCGTCATAATCACATTATGTTTTTGTTTAGCAGCTTCGATGCCACCTGTTACACCACGCCAGGACATAACCGTTGCGTTAGGTGCCAAACCACCTTCTAATATTTCATCCCAACCTATGATTTGTCGACCATTTTTATTGAGAAACTTTTCCATGCGGCCAATGAAATAACTTTGCAAGCCATGCTCATCTTTCAGTCCTTTTTCTTTGATTAAATTTTGGCAAAATTTGCTTTCCTTCCAGCGCGACTTAGGGCACTCATCTCCTCCAATATGAATGTACTTGGATGGAAATAAATCCATGACTTCCGTCAATACATTTTCGAGAAATTCAAAGGTCGTTTCGGTTGGACAGTACACCTCTTCGAAGACTCCCCATTTGGTAGCTACCTCAAAAGGTCCATCCGTACATCCTAGCTCGGGATAAGCGGCTAGAGCAGCTTGTGAGTGACCCGGCATTTCTATTTCTGGAATAATGGTAATGAAACGTTCTTTTGCATAAGCAACCACTTCACGGATTTCGTCTTGGGTATAAAATCCACCGTATTTTTTGCCATCAAATTGATGCGGTTGATCGCTGTAGTGACCAACTAATGTTTCTTTTCGGTAAGCTGCAATCTCTTGTAGTTTTGGATATTTTTTAATTTCAATTCGCCAGCCTTGATCTTCGGTGAGGTGCCAATGGAAGCGATTCATTTTATGCATAGCTAGAAGGTCTATATATTTTTTTATTTTTTCCTTGCCGAAAAAATGACGACCTACATCGAGGTGCATTCCACGATAAACGAAACGTGGTTCGTCTTCTATTTTCACGCAAGGCAAATAGCTATTAGCCGGTTTTCCTTCAGCGATTGGAATCAACTGACGTAGCGTTTGGATGGCGTAAAAGGCACCTGCGGGATTGCTGGCTCTAATGGTGACATCATATGCGTTGACTTCCAAGATATACCCTTCTGGATTGACGATGGTTTTATCTTCTTGTATTTGGATGGCATCTTTAGTTTCGCCACTGGCTTTGATTTTGTAGTTGTGGCCAGTTGCGCTATTTAGTGTTTCTCCTAGTTGGATCGCTACATTGTTCCATTCTTTGCGTGGCGCATCCAGTAGGATGTAAGTGTCGGAATTTAGCGTAAACTTTCCGGTAGCGGCTATCATTTTAGCTGGGAGAGGAATGAGGTTGTAGCTATTTTCTTTTTGGGAATCGGATTTATTATTGTCTGACTCCGTACAGGCGGATAGGCTTAGGAAAACTAGGAGGCTAAGAGCTAGAAGGAGACTTGCTAGGTTTTTCATTTTTTTGTTTTTTCCCGAAATTCATTCGGACTTATTTGCAATGAACTCCTTTGTATTTATTCTTCTCGGTGGAGTTCTACTTTTAGGTTATCGATGAATATTTCTTCGGCTTGGTTGTTCCATATGTAGCATTGTAGTTCATCGCTTGCTTGGATGTTTGGAGGGATTTGCACCCAAAGATAAACATTGTCCCATATATTATTTTTTCCGGACCATAGGTTTCCTAAGCGGTTGCCTAGTTTATTATCTATTCGAGCTAATACCCATTCCTTTTTGGGATTTATAGAAACGACAATGGCACTCATTCTGTACATAAAGTTTCCTTCATATTCTCGCATAGCGTCGACACTGACCTTTAGCCAATCGCCAGGCTGAAGCATGGGAACGGTTTCAACTTTTAGTTTCATTCCTGGACTATACTTCTTTTCGTTGTTGAGTCGGAATACGCGAGAATCGTTACCGAGAATAATTTTCTGATGGAAAAGGTCTAAGGAATCTTCGAAGTCATTTTCGTAAATGGTGCCGAGGTATTTGAGTCTTGATTCGTCTGGTGGTGTTTGCTGGGTATCAAAGGTGACTAGGTCGAGATAGTTTAGTTTCGTTTTACCTAGGCTTCTTTTGTAGAAAGCCCAATTTGACGTTTCCGCCCATAGTAATCCTTGTTTTATTTGTTCTGTTTGAAACATATTTTGGCCAACAAAAAAAACAAGCATTATGGATACGATTCCTTTTATAAGCTTGTGAGACGAAAATACTTTTTGCAAAAAGAAAGCTAAAGGAATACTGAGCAAGGCGTAGGTTTCTACCATAGGTCGGGATCCCATTCCATTAATATAATTCCAGCACCACCAACTGTAGGTAATATAAATTTGAATGGGCAGAAATATCAGAATCGGGAGCAAAGCTTCATGACGTTTTCTGAAAAGGAAATAAATTCCTATTAATGCGAAATACATTAAAGGAGTATAAGCCAACCAGCCATTTTTAAATCCAAATAAGCCTTCCATTAAATGTGGACTTGCAAAATCAAAACCTTCATCTCGATAGCTATAATACAACCAATCGCCGCTAGCCCATTTCCAATAAATCAATTGCGGTAAGCCGACCAATATATAAGTCAGTACACTCAATAGGTACGATTTGGATTGCTCACGGATGAATCGAAAACGTCCTTTCAAATCCCCCATTGAGTTAATCGCCCAGAATAGAGGGATAGCAAGGCAGATGATTTCTGTTGGCCTAATAAGCGTTATAAAACCTGCGGCAAATCCTATCAGTATGGCATGTTTTGATTGCTTGGACAAATAAAATTTTTGGGTCGCATAAATCAGTAGGCAATACAAAAAGAAAAGATAGGCATGTGCCATCGTACTATTATAGACGATAAAGAAATACAAGTTAGTTCCAATACCCGTCAGTAGTAAAGTGAGTGCAACAATTTTATCCGTCAGCCAATGCAATAATACTTTTCGCAATAGCGCAAAACCCATCAATACAAAAAACATGACCGACCAATGCATGACGTAAATATAAATCTGAGAGTAACCATCTGCTGGATAAGTGCTGATGCTCGCCAAAAAATGAGCTAGCAAAAAGAAAGGCATGTATAAAAGCGAAAGTCCAATCGTATACTTCATTACCCGACGGCCACCTTCATGCATCGGAGCCTCTTCGATGATTTTAGGGTCTTTGTCCAAGCTTTGATAACCAGAGTGATATGATTTTCGAATCCGAATCGATTCTTTCATTTCGTCAAGGTCACCATGAATAAACAAAGCAGGCAGATACATATAATATCCCCAACCATCTCCACCTCCAATAATGTTATTGTCCCATCGTGCATATCGATGCATAAAGATGATAAAAATAAGCGCTAGCAGGAAGAGCGATACTTTACTTAATATGTTGTGCTTAAACATGGCTGGAAAGGTACAAAATTTGAGAATAAAGTCGTTGTAAATGGTATTCGGGAGGAAAAAACTTTATTTTTGGTAGCTATTTTAATAAAAATGATAGCAGCATCAAATAGCAGTGGAGTCTATCATCTGAAACAAGCTATAAATTATATCACATTGGTTTAATTATTGATATAATATCGAAGTGCGATACAGTGGAAAAAAAACCTTTATGAATTTGAAAAAATACCTATTGTTGTTGAGTTTGGTCCTGATTTTAGGATGCCAAAATGGTTCTGTGGATGAGAGAGGACAATTAGGTGGCGGAACTACGGAGCAGTCAGAGACTAAAAAGAAACGCAAGAAGAAGAAAAAGCAACGTACCCGTAATTTATCACCGGGCGTAGTCATTGACCAATTGCATGGGGTTCCAGTATATTTTAATGGTGGCGTTGGCGAAACTTATGGCCGCCACGTTGCTGAAGACGGTTACAACCTCGGGCTTAAATGGCAGTGTGTTGAATTTGTAAAGCGTTATTATTATGACAGACTTCGTCATAAGATGCCTGATCCCTGGGGACATGCAAAGGACTTCTACGATCCGTATATCATAGATGGTGGTTATAATGCTGCCAGAAATTTACGTCAATTTCACAATCCAAGTAAGACAAAACCTAAGAAGCGAGACATTATCGTTTTTAAGGGGCAAGATGAGAATCCTTATGGTCACGTAGCCATCGTATCTAAAGTTGGTGATGATTATATTGAGATTTGTCAACAGAATGTAGGCCGCGATTCTCGTGATCGAATTTCATTGATTGATATGGGAGATGAGTGGTATTTGCCTAATGTGGATGTTGCAGGTTGGTTGGGGAAGCGGAAGAGACGAAAAAAACGAGAATAATTCTTTATTTTAGTAAGGTAAAAGCGCAATCTTCGTGTTTCGAACTTAGGCCTTTCAGACTTCCAGATGGACTTCCTTTATTTTTGATCTATTTCTCTTCTATAGAGAAACCTAGACAAAGAGGCCGTCTCATAACATTTAAATCAAAAAAATAGGCCGAATTAAATTTGTCTACTTCGTTATTCTGCTACCCGGTATCAGGTTTCCGGTATCAGGCGAATGGGAACACAGTAGCATTCACGCTCGCCTGATACCGGAAACCCGTAAGCGGATACCTATTTATTTTCTTTCTCCAAATATTGTTTTGACATTCGATTTTTTCTCTTACTTATAAGACAGCCCCTTTT
>CAKZUK010000122.1 GCA_937921775.1 uncultured Saprospiraceae bacterium | reverse complement strand
ATTAAGCGCTGCTAATAATACATTCGCTCAAGGTGCTTCTACTTTAGAAGTAAGCACGAATGACTTGAACACAGGAATGTACATCGTTTCTGTTCAGTCTGCAAAAGGTGTTATGACTCAAAAGATTGTAGTTAGATAATTCAATCTTTAGTTAAATGAAAAAGCCCCTTAGCATTTGCTAATGGGCTTTTTTTTTGGTAGCGCTTAAATCGAAGTGCATGCTATCTCTTTTTCTTCCGTTTAAAAGACCAAGTAATCCGAACCCGCGAAACCTCTTCTTCCTTATCATTCCTGCCAACAGAAGTCATTGTAATAGTATGTCCTTCTCCAGTATCCAAAGCTTTCTGTATCGTATCAATCACCGCAGCGCCATCTTCACAAGTAAATGTCGTTAAGGTATTGGCCTTTTTTACAAACTCTGCCTCTTGCTTAATCACAAGCATAGAAACATCCTTACGTCCATTTAAAGCGATCAAGGCAAGTATACCCGTAGAAAACTCTCCAGCTCCAACTTGAGCAGCAAAGTAGATGCTTTGATATGGATTCTGAGTTCGCCAGCTATATGGCAATGTAATCTCTGACTTCAAATGCGTACAAGACTTTACTTGGCCACCCCACCAAAACATGGAGGGCAACTTTTTGAGGTAATAATAACGCATCTTGAGCTTATTGCTCAATTGACCTAAAAGAACCTGCGTTTTTTCTGACTTTGGGTCAAAATAGGTATTTGTTGTGGAACTAGACATTGCGAAGTGTTTTGATAAGTAGCTGTGAGTTAAAGATATATAGTCTATGAGCTTATGTTACGAGTAAACTAAACCTAAAGTTAGTCTTTTCTATATAAATGGATGGTAGTTAGCTAAATTGATGGGCGAGTTTTAGGTTTTCAAAAGGCCAAACGAAAGCAATATTGAAACGGCCGTAACAACTGAAATCGATATTTCTGACATAAGCATGAAATTCATTTTTGAAATGCTATTAAAATGATGTACTTTTGGGGCTTCAATTGAGGATTTTATCTTATACAATTCATATACGATCAAATCTTTATCATCCAAAATCAATTTAACAGAATATGAATCTTCACGAATATCAGGGAAAAGAACTTTTAAAGTCATTTGGAGTGCCAATTCAAGAAGGCATCGTTGCGACTACTGTCGAAGAGGCTGTAGCTGCTTTTACAAAATTGCAAGCAGACACCGGAACTGAGGCTGCTGTAGTTAAAGCACAGATTCACGCAGGTGGACGTGGAAAAGGTGGGGGAGTAAAGCTTGTTAAGAATATTGACGAGCTGAAAGAAAATGCAGGCAACATCCTAGGTATGATGCTAAAGACACCTCAAACTCCTGGTGGAGTTGACGGACCTGGTAAGTTAGTTCGTAAGATATTGATCGCTCAAGATGTATATGCGCCGGATTTCGATGCCTGTAAAGAATACTATGTTTCTATTTTGATGGATCGTGAATCTAAACGAAACGTGATCATCTATTCTACTGAAGGTGGAATGGATATCGAAGCAGTTGCAGAAGAAACACCACACTTAGTACACAAAGAATTTGTAGACCCAACTTTAGGTTTACAAGGTTTCCAAATGCGTAAGATTGCTTTTAATCTTGGTTTGAGTGGAGTTGCTTTTAAAGGAATGACTAAATTTATCAACTCACTATACACTGCATTTGTGAAATCAGATGCTTCTCTTTTTGAAATCAACCCATGTCTTAAGACTGGTGATGATAGAATCATCGCAGTTGATTCAAAAGTAAGTATTGATGACAACGCACTTTTCCGTCATCCTGATCTTGCAGCAATGAGAGATACAGACGAAGAAGATCCAGTAGAAGTAGAAGCACAGAGCTTTGGTTTGAACTTTGTCAACCTTGACGGAAACGTGGGTTGTATGGTAAACGGAGCTGGCCTAGCAATGGCAACAATGGATATTATCAAATTGTCTGGTGGTGAGCCTGCCAACTTTCTTGATGTAGGAGGTACAGCTGATGCTGAACGTGTTGAAAAAGCATTTCGTATTATTCTGCGTGATCCTAAAGTAAAAGCAATTTTGATCAACATCTTTGGTGGTATCGTTCGTTGTGATCGTGTAGCACAGGGAGTTGTTGACGCTTATAAGAATATGGGGAACATTACCGTTCCAATTATTGTTCGTCTACAAGGTACCAACGCTGACATCGCTAAGGTAATCATTGATGAATCAGGTCTAGAAGTACACTCTGCAATTCTGTTGCAGGAAGCTGCTGACTTAGTAGCTGATGTTCTTAAGAAAGCATAAGCAGAACACTTAGTACTTAAGTACTAAAAAAATATAAAGTATCCCGGATTCTGTTTTTCAGAGTTCGGGATTTCTTTTTTATTTTGTCTCTTAGAGCCAATAATAGTTTTCATGTTGAGGACATAGCCTAGAGCTTTGTTGGCTATATTTTCATTGAAATGAGTTTAAAGGTTGGCGGGGCCCTAAATGTTTTATGTGAAAACTCTAGGCTCCTCTGTCTTTGAAGAAAGGTAAATAGAATGGGTTTAGAAGTCGAAGTGCCTTTAGTATTTCAAAGTCCAGAATAGAGTACACTCTAAAAACCAAAGTAAATTCCAATTCACATTCCAAATCTAATTCTAATTCCTTACTTTTAAACTCAAATTTAAACAAACAATTTCCATTGCAATCCTACACCTTATACGAACTTCTAGAATTTATCCGTCGAGTACTCGCGCTCAACGTCCCCAAGGCAATATGGGTCGTTTGTGAAATCGCTCAATGCAATGAATCAAGAGGACACTATTACCTCAATCTAATTGAGAAGCAAGAGGAGGGAGAAGATATTGTTGCAAAATCAGAAGCAGTCATCTGGCAAACCCAATACCGCCAACTCAAACGAAAACTAGGAAAGGAACTCGACAATTTACTACAAGAGGGCGTCGAAGTTAAAATGCAGGTACGCGTCGACTTTCATGAGCGCTATGGTTTCAAAATCGTTATCGAAGATATTGATCCAATTTATACCTTGGGTAAGCTTGAATTAAAACGTAGACAGATTATAGAAGCACTCCAAGAGGGCGACTTACTGGGAAGAAATGCAGAACATCCACTACCTCCAGTGATTCAACGGATTGCTTTGATTAGCTCAAAGACTGCTGCGGGCTACTCAGATTTTATCAACCAACTTGAGGACAATGCTTACGGATACCATTATAAATGGACGCTTTTTCCAGCTGCGATGCAAGGGCAAAGTACTTCCATTGAGATTCGAAATCAACTTAAGAAAATCAGAATTTATGGTGGCTACGATTGTGTCGTAATTACACGAGGGGGAGGAGCCCGACTTGACTTAATGGCATTTGACGATTTTGAACTTTGTAAAACGGTAGCGGAATTTCCAATACCAGTACTAAGCGGTGTCGGTCACGAAACAGATGAATGTCTCTTAGATCTTGTTGTACATACGCCTGTAAAAACACCAACTGCTGCTGCTGAATTTCTCATCAGTCATAACATGCGTTTCGAATCTCAGTTACTGCAACTCGGACAAGAGCTTTTCTTAACAAGTCAAACACAAGTCAACAACGAGCTACTCTGGTTGGAGGAAGCTAAGCAAGTCCTACGTTGGCAATCGCAGTCCATCGTTAATAATGAAACACAATCACTGGCGCACATCAACTCAGATATTAAACAGCTAACAGAAAACAATGTACGAAGTGAACAAGAAGCTCTCCGTCACCTCGAAGAACTCAACCACCTTCTTAGTACAGAAGAAACACTGCGACGTGGCTACAGCCTCACGATCAAAAATGGCAAAATTATTACTGATATAAAAGACGTGAAAAAAGGAGATCAGATGGAGACTCAAATATCTAAAGGGAAATTAATCAGTGAGGTCACCAAACTGAAGAAAGATAAATAAATTTACAATGAGCAAAAAAATATCCGAACTAAGTTACGAAGAAGCCATGCAAGACTTAAGAACAATTGTTCAAGAATTGCAGGAAGCCACTGTGTCGATTGATGACCTTTCGGAAAAGTCAAAACGAGCAGCTACTCTCATTAGATATTGTAGAGAGAAATTACGGAAGACGGAAGATGAGTTGAAAGACTTATTTGAGAAGTGATTAAACAATCTACCTGCTTCTGCCCTATAATATGCAGAGCTCATGATTGAGGAAAACTTCCGTCTTTTTGTCTCAGCTTAGCCGAGGACCGTCTTTTCCTAAATTCCCTTCGCCCAAAATCCAGTTGGTAATATTCCAACTTCAAAACGAGCCTCTTCTTTTCCTGCGGCATCAAATAGCACCAATTCGCCATTTTGTTGTGTATTCCCAATATTTGCCCCAAGCAATAAATCGGTTTCAGGATCATGCCCAAGGTGGTTGACAGGAACATCAATAAAGGGGACAGTTGCCAGAGTGGTCGATGAAATCGGATGTTCCCAAGTCCAGCTAGAAGCCACCGGGTTTAAAAAGTAGAGCACATCTTTCGAGTTGTTGATCACTAAGTCGCTGGCTGCAGAAGCAACCGTTATAGATAAATCCACTTCGTCATTAACAAGTTTTATTAATTTTCCCTGTCGAGTATTATCAGGATTTTGAAAATCAATCAATCCACGACAAAGTACCCAGATGTCACCGTTCTTATCTAGTTGCATACTCGATGGTACTAGGTCTACGGCTATGTTTTTACTGATTTGGTCTGTACTGGTATTGATAACAGTCACCACTGAATCTATAAAATAACCACCAGTCATCGTGATGTAAACGCTGTTACCTTGTTTCAGCAAATGTTCAGGACCACCTCTTGTTGGGATTGTTCCCGTTATGCTATTGCTTATTAGGTCAACAACCTTTACAGAACCAGTCACGCCATCAGAGCCCCATTGGCTTACATAAGCTTTGTTATTGCCAATAGGTAGGAAATGATGTGGAAGTTCGAAGCCATCAATTGTTGCCTCCATTTCCATACTTATTGGATCTACTACCAATATTTTTCCTACTCCGGCTACAACTAGATATCCTTTTCCATTGAATACAGACATGGAATACATAGCTTTAGCAATGGGCATACTATTCTTCTTCAGAAAAATATCATTTACTACCTCGTTTCGTGTTCTATCGTAATAGCTAACCGCGCTTTTTTCAGAAGTTTCCGACTCCGTATTAACAATGAAAATACCATCACCAAAGGAAGTAATGGGCTCATCGTCAGCCCCGTCTTTAGCACAGGAAGCTATGAAAAGTAAGCTGAAACCAACAAAGAATAGGACTACGTAATTTTTTAATGTGTACATGAGATTAAATCTATTTGTTAAAATGTTTGGAAGGGCAAAGATAAGGAATTCATGGGATTAATGCATTTTATAAGGAGTGAAGCCTTGAAGGATACACGATTATGGCCTTCTTCAATTATTTTTTAGTTGCCAAGCAAAACAACGAACTTCAAGAAACAATATAAAGAACCAAGAAAAAACAAAAATCCCGAACCTCGACATCAGTCAAAGCTCGGGATCTTTAAATTCGCTAAATTTATTGCTTAGCGCACCAAAGTCACATCGCCACTCTCTTCAATCATTTCTCCAGATGGACGCGTATAAACAATTCGATAAATATAAACATCAGATGGTGAGGGTTTCCCATTAATGGTACCGTCCCAACCAAGATTAATATTTTCATTATCATAAACCAATTTTCCCCAACGGTTGTAAACCTGGAAGGTTTGAATATCTCCAAAATCCATGAGAGATGAAACTACATTAAAGTAATCATTCACTCCATCACCATCAGGGGTAAAGGCATTCGGTATGTCAAAACCTGCTTCAGTTACTTCAAGCAAGTCATCTTCATAATCTTCACAGCCATCTATTGTTGTAATTAATAAAGCAACCTGTGTATTGTTATTAATAAAAGTAACATCAATTGAGCTTGAACTACCTGCTACACTTTCACCATTAAATCTCCAATCGTAAATCAGATTAGCAACATTCGGAGGATCAGTAATAACAGAAATTGTAACTTGATCACCTTCTACATACGTTGGCATTGCCTCTGGTGTGTAGATAAACGGTGGATTGATTTGCACTTCTTCAAAAACAGTAACAAGCACAGAGTCCAGTGCAGGAGGCCCACAGTTGTTGTCAAACTCAACATAATAAACCGTAGTACCAACTTGATTGACAGACACCGTTGCTTCAGCAGACGTTGATCCTGTTGACCAAGAATAAGTGCCATTACTAGAGTTGCCAGTAGCAGTAAGTACAAGGCCTTCGTCGTCTTGACAGAGGCTTACATCCTCACCAGCATTAACCGAAGCCGCTTCTAATATTTCTATTGTTACTTGATCTGTTACTGGAGGACAAGCACCATTGTCAGCTGTTAAGATATAAGTTGTGGTAACTGTTGGTGATACACTCGGGTTCACTTCAGTAGAGGCAAAGCCTGCAGGGTCAGAAGTCCAAGAATATGTAGCAGTCGGATCTGCAAGCATAGGATTCAAATTAATGGATTCTCCAATACATATCCCACTATCATTGATGACAGAAAGAGTAGGAGAGTTGGTCACTATGATCTGTACGGAAGCCATGACTGGACAACCTTCAAACTCACCTTCAACTATATAAGTCTGTGTCCCTGGAGGTGTTACCGTTGGGTCAGGACATTCAAGGCAAGAAATGCCAGGAGCATCTTCCCAAGTGAATTCAGTAATGTCAGGTGAAGTCGCTAAGAGATCAACACTCTCTCCAGCACAAATAGCTGCCTGAGGTGGATCAATAAATATTTCAGCAAGAGGTTGTATAATTATTGTTGCAGAATCTATATGCGTACAAACACCATTAGTAGTTGTTCGATAATAGGTAGTTGTTTCACCAACCGAAATAACCATATTCAATAATGAATCAGGAGATTGCTGCCCACTTGCTGGTGTCCACTCAAAGTTGATATCTGGAAAGTCAGCTTGCTGATACGCTTGTGTGGAAAGAATGACTGGAGCGCCATCACAAACAGCCGTATCACTTGGCATGATCTCAAGGTTGTAAGGAATACTATCAACATCAATCAAGAAGGTATCTATTCTGGTACAACCAGGAATATTTACAGTAGCATAATATTCGGTAATGATGTCTGGAGCAACGGTAACCTGCCCACCTGTAGCAGTGAAACTAGCATTGTCTGTTGTCCAGTTTACTGTAATGCCATTTGGCTCGGCCATCGTAGTTAAAATAACTTCTTCGCCTTTACAAATTAAGATAGAGTCAGGGTCATTTTCAATGTCAATTGAAATAACAGAAGTTACGACTTGAACGGTATCTGTTCGTGTACATGCTCCAAAAACTGAAGTCAAAACATAAGTCTCTGAAACGTCAGCTGTCAAAACTGGATTAGGACTACTTGGATCATCAAGGCCTGTAGTTGGTGACCAACTATAAACGACTCCTGCTTCTGGCGCGGTGTTGCCTAGCGATACAATCTCACCTTGGCAAACCAAGGTGTCATTGGCAACATTTACAACTGCTTGGACATCTACTTGAACATAAACACTATCCATTCTTGGTACAGGACAAAGCCCACTCATTACAGTTACATAAAAAGTGGTACTCTCAGGAGGGAATGCAGTTGGATTAGGTAATGTAGAATTTAAGCCCGCAGGGTTAGAAGTCCAAACATAGTCAAGAGAAGGATCATTAGCAGGATCACCGAGTTCTACTGGATCAGTAAAACAAATAGCAGTGCTATCACTAATTTCAAAAACAGGAGTTGGATCACTAAGAACGATTAATTCTATTGTGTCAAACAAACTACAATTTTCAGCAATCTGCTCCACGATGTATGTAAATGTTCCAGCAGTATTCGTGCTAGCTACAGGTTCTGCACAGTTGGTACAACTCAAGTTGTCACCTGTCCAAACATAATCGGTATCATCAAAAATAACACCTGGGTTTAAAGGAACATCTTCGCCCATACAAACCGTAATATCTGCACCAGCATCAAGGTCATATACAAATACATTTACATCAATGGTATCATTCAAACATACACCTGTAACAATGGCTTGATAGGTAGTAGATTCAGTTGGCGTTGCAATTGGATTATTACAATCATCACAACTTAGTGTGTTGGTATTCGTGATCCATTGAATAGTACTAATCCAATTTGGTAATTCGAGTTGTACCATTTCGCCAGCGCATAATGTAGTGTCACTGCCTTCAATATCGTTTAGATCCGGGTCAAGTACACCAGGGCCAGATGGTCCCCATTCAATTTGTATACCACCACTTTCAATTTGATTACCCCAGTCATTTGCTAAAACAACATAGTGTTCACCTTCAATTGCTGCAATCGTGCTAACAACATCGTCATTAATCCCAGGACCATCACAATCGTAGGTATCTAAAACAGGGTATCCGTCCAATGGATGAATATCGGTCAAACCAGTAGGTTGAGTACCACCGGCATAACTACTTCGAATGGGTTCATTATTTTCAATAAAGTTGATGACAAGACCAGCACTATCACATACCATCTCTTCGGTAAATGGTCCCCAAACATTGAAATCAATATCTGAAGGAATATCAGCAGATTCTAGAATGAAACCAAAAGGACCATCTGCTTGTGCTTCAATGGTAAACCAGTAAAAGTCAGGTTCAGTACCTACACCAAACCAGCAACCTGAGTTGACGCCATTTATCATGTCAACATCTTGAAAGCCATCTTCAAAGAAAAGGATAGAAGGTAGAATGGCACCTGTGCTATCAACTTCTTGGCAACCGTTGAGCGGATTACAAAGTGCATCTACTAGGGCAGGGGAGAGTACACAATCTGCTTCTTCAATATCAATGGTAAAGTCGGTACATCCTGCTGCGTTAGCAACGATAATGTAGTAAGTACCCGGTGCTTGAAAATTAGCACTACCGATTGCACCACCTGCACTTTGTGAAACACAAACTGTTGCTGGATCATTTGGAGGGCCATTTAATACGAGTACACCAGTATTGTTGTCAGCTCCTGTGATTAAAATAGAAGCACAAATATCACCAGGTGATTCGTAAGTAAACACATAGTCAGGACCATTAAGGAAAGGCGCATTGTTACAAGGGCTTTCGCCAATGGTAGCGGCTTCACCACAGGTACTTAAAGTATTGTTGTAAGGAATAGAAGGAATATCTGTCGGATTGTCAACCGAAGAGCCTCCACAAGGAGCAACGGTGCATTCCCAAGTTAGTTCAAATCCTTCGTTTACTACTGAGCCGTCCGATGTAAATTCAAAGGTGATACAGTTGGAAGAAGCTTCGATTTCGAAAGCACTAGCGCCACTCGCACCCGTCAGAGAAGCAATGAGTAAACCTCCGGTGCCTTCGCCTTCGTATACATTGAGTTCGTCAGCATTATTTTCAAGATTGAAAAAGCCAACATCAACCAAAATACATTCGTGGAATTCATTTGGGCAAAGCGTGAAAATATTATTTTCGCCATCATCATAATCACCCATTTCACCTCCAGAATCATATAGCGTTCCTTCGCAGGTACTCGCCATCATATCTTCGCCCATTATGTATATTGGTTCAAGTTCACTAATACATAATTGAAAGCTACCCCAGTTAGGAGTGGCAGTGGCGGACCAGTCGTTGATCCGAATAAAGTATTCTGTGTTGGGATCAAGGCCAAGTACATCAATGGCTAGTTCATTTTCGCCATCGAGCGCTCTACCACATTTGACGAGAGAAAGGTTGTCAAAAGAACAATCACCACGATACACCATAACCTGTGGGTTTGACATTGGGCTAGATCCCATACCGTCAGTAATACCAGTACAAGTAATGGTGTAATCAAGGATAACAGCATCTGTTGTGAACTGAAACCATACGTCTCGTCCAACAAAAGCGATGTCACCATTATCACAACCGGTAGGAAAATTATCGATTCCGATGTCGCCCTCTGTTGCGTCTACATTGGTATAAAATTCTGTGTCTGGACAAAAAGGAACGACGCCAAGGTCAATTAAGCCACCACATTGGTCATTGGCAGGTTGAGCAAAGGCTGAAATGCTAATAAATACAAAGAAGACAAGCGATAAACAATATCTCATGCTATTGAAATTTGGTTTGAAATAGGAAGGGAAATTACAGATTTCCATTAAATAGCCAAATTTAACCTTTTTATCTATCTATCCAATCTCAAAAGGAGGTTTTAGGCGGGAAATAGACAGGAGATATTACACAAAATACTAAAGTCTGAGTTTTTATATTGGACTAAAGCTTGATATCATAATAGTTTCCAAATTTAGGGGAAGACTCGAATTGCCTTTTTTAGGCTTGATCAATAGGTTTTTTACCAAAAGAACGGTCAATCCAACGTTGGTTGTTATAAGGAAAACGAATGTTTATTAGATATAGAAGCCAAGCAATGAAAGTTCCAGTAATGGCACCTAAGTAAACGTCTTTCAAAAAATGTTGGACGAGGTAAATTCGTGAAAAACCTACTAAAAAGGCAACAAGAAAGAGGGCAATTTGCCAATACCATCGTTTTCCAACTAAAAATGCAATTATTCCATAAAGTGCGAAGCCAGAAGCGGTATGACCTGAAGGAAAGCTCATAGAACCACTGAGCAGATGTACGCCCTCTACTGCTTGTATTTGATCGAAAGTACCTTCTTGATTAAAGTAAAGTTTCGGGCGAGGATGTTTAAAATATGATTTGAGTAAATAACTGATAATCAATGCGCCTACTCCTGCCAGGAAAGCGAGTAAAGCGTAGCGGAATCGTATAAAAAGGAAGATAGTAATGACCAAAATATAACCATGCTCTTCACCCACTTTCGTGAAATATTTGAAGAAAAAATCACTGACAGGATTTCTTCGCTCACTAAAAAACAAAATAACATCGCCTTGCTGGATGTTCATCAATAAGCCAGCTCCCACCAATAGAAAGATGAGGAAGCAGCCGAGGTAGAATTTGTTGTTTTTTATGAATTGCATGTTTTTTTCTTTTTAGAAAAAAATTTGTGATTTGAAGCTGGGAAGTTGCCCGCAATCGCGAGGCTCCGCGGTCGATTGAATTTCACACTTTCCACTTCTAACTTCTCATTCCCAATTTTCCCGCTATTCGTAAAGCGGCACCCCATTCAAGTCAGTCGTCAATATCTCACTCATATAATCGAAGAATGGACGGATGGCCTTTAGCGTTTTTGCTACTTCTGAAACAAAATTAGGATCGAGTACTTCTTTATCGGTAAAGGTGCGAAAGGCATAGAACTGCTTATGGCGAAGTAGGTCAATAGCTGGATGTTCTTTGTCAAATCCTTTTGGAGATGTTTTTACTTTTTCGCCTCCGAGCTCGCCGAAATATTTTTTGAACTTTGCAGCTTTCATAATTTTTCGGAGTGGCTTATCGTCGATTTCAATGTTTTGGCGAATCAGTTTGAGGTCGGCTGGATTTGGAGCCCAAAAGCCACCGCCCACCATTGACTTCCCTCCTGGTTCGATTTGGATATAGTAAGAGCCTCTGAGTAATTTTGTTGCGCGACTTAAACTAATGCCAAAGTTGTTCTTGTAAGGAAGTTTATTTTTTGAAAAACGTACATCTCTGTAGATTCGATACAATTTTGTTTTCTCAATATTGTCAACTTTCTCCATTTCTTGACCGATAGCATCTTTTACCAACTTCATATTGGTTTGCGCTTCTTCGTATTTCGGTTTGTGTTTAGCAAACCAATCTCGATCGTTGTTTTTGCTAAGATCTTTTAGAAATTTAAAGCTTGACTTAGGAATAACCGGATGTTTCATATAGAAAAATATTGCTTAGTTTCTTAATTAAGAATTCACAACAAACCTAACAAAATGAATGGAGATGGTTTAGTGATGTGTAAATATTTTTTGGAGAATCTTATTGATCTGCTCGAGAGCTATGTGTATTAAATATGCAGGAGAGCATGTAGTGTGTAATACGGAGAGCGTATTAACTAGCAACTTCACGTTTCAACAATCGCTTGAAAAAGTCGATAATATTTCCAAACCAACTAAAATTAATGGCTGGGGAGTCATTCATTGCTCGGTAAGTAAGGATAAGTCCAATAGGGAACAAAATCATGCAAGGCACCCAAGATGCGAATAAGGCAGGGAGGACAAAACTCTCCGCTAGCTTTTTGCAAAAAATATTCATCACCATATAAATCATAAAAAAGATGATGGCTATAAGAATTGGGTAACCGAAACCACCTTTGCGAATAATAGCGCCCATCGGTCCACCAATAAATAAGAAAATAAAGCAGACTACAGCCATGCTGAATTTCATATTGAGTTCATAGATATGCTTGACTCGTGTTTCTTTGGTACGATTGATAGATCGTACCGCAGCATTGGATTGATCTCTAATGCTTCTAGCGAATGACTTTGATTTTGTAAAAATTCTAGAGCGTTCGGAAACAGCCACGGTTTCAATAAAACTATCATATTCATTAAGCGGTTTGTCAATGATTTGATCGAGTAACTTAACCTTTGCTTTTATTTTTTTAGGTTTATCTTTTGTTATTATCGCTTTGGAATTGCTGGAAGCTGTTCTATTCTTATTGCCTGCTCCATTGGTGATTTTACTTTTTTTACTCTTTTTAACGGTCTCTTTCTTTTTACTCGCCGCCACCTTAATGCTATCGTCTTCAGGTTCTTCTATTGCGAAAGGATCTTCCTTTTTAAAACTACTAATGTCGATGGAGTCATTAAATATTTTAACCTTCTGACGCATCATGTCTTTTCGAGAACGCTCTGCATCGCTTACTTTTTTCGGTTTTTTCTTTCCATTTTTTTCTTCATAAAGCGCTCGTTCATACTCCAGTGCTTCTTTTTTAGTTAGCTGAAAATGCTTTTTGAAATGAGTACCAAGAGAAGCCAATCGACGATCTAACTTGGAGTCCAAAGAGTCAATCGCGGTTCTTAGTTGACCAGTAGTCAACATGGTTTGATGATTTTTGAAAAGGTTCTCGTCGGTAGAGTTGATTTCAAACTGAGCGAGGTCAAAGGTTTTTGTCCATTCTTTAAAAGAGGTACGAACAAAAGGATAGGTTTTATCTTTTGGATCTTTCTTAGCGGGCTTGGTTTCCTGATACTGCGTCCCATTAAAAAGGTTCATCACAAAGAGTTGCTTGTCTTTAGTGACATACATTTCGCCTTTCTTGGCAGTGATGATACTGGTTCTGTCCTTGTTGGTATAATCGTGATTGTAGATCAGTACATCTGAAATGGTCTTACTGTCTTTTTTGTCCTTAGCACCTATATATATGGTAAAGTCTTTGAAATCTTCATTAAAAACACCTCCTTCCAAACTGAGTGTAGGTTTTTGCTTACGAATATCGTGCAACCTTGATTTGAATTTTAGGTTGGTGATTGGAATCAAATTATTGGCGACAAAATAGGAGCTGAAGCTAATTCCAATAGTCAGTATCATCAAAGGAGCCATTACTCTAGCTAGGGGAACGCCAGCCGATTTAAAGCTGGATAGCTCATAATGTTCGGCCATATTCCCTAGTACCATCACCGAACTAATCAATATGGCAATCGGGAAAGCTGTCGGAATCAAAGACATAGAAAGGTATGACAATAGCTCAACCAGCATCATGAAGCCAGCACCTTTACCGATGATGTCATCAATATAGGTCCAAAGAAACTGCATAATCAACACAAACATAGCAATGAAGAAGGTTGCTATAAAAGGAGCAATAAAGCTCTGGACCATTAATCTATCTATCTTTTTCAATTCTTCGTCTAATTTGGATTAGTGTATTGGCAAATATAGTGGTTATTGGAGGAAGTTGGGAGAACTTGGAGGCACGAAGTGGGAACTTGGAAGTTTCCCTTTGAATGTTAATAACTGACTTCCCTTCAAAAAGAAGCTTTATACCTTTATTTATATGTAAAAACGGATTTAGGAAATTAAGTTTCACAATTATTTAAGAAGTGTTTTGCTGAATTAAATAAATGTTAATGAGAGAAGCGTGAGGAATGAGAGCTGGAAAGAGGTAGGTATACTCGACATGGAGCTCAGATTAGAAAGCAAGTTCCCATCTCCAAGTTCTCATCTCCAACTTTTTTCTCATTCTCTTGTAACATTAAAAAAATCGAATCGTCCTCTTTTTAACCACATGCTTGTAAAAGTTTGGAAAACCAAAGTTTTAGATTTTAAGATGGCTAAATCAAAATGTACTGCCATTGAATTTGAGACTGAAACTAACATTTGCGGCTCTACCGTACAGAATATGAACTGGAAAGAATTTACACAACTAGTAATGCCCCACAAAGACAAGCTTTATCGCTTCTCAGTCCGCTACGTTGGATCTGAGGTGGAGGCAGAAGATGTGGTTCAGGAAGTAATGATCAAATTGTGGAATCAAAGAGATGAAATTAAAAACCTAGTATCTGTGGAAGCTTGGTGTATGCGATTAACGAAAAACCTTTCAATTGATAAAATGAGATCTAAGCACAAGCGAACAAACGCGATTCCTGAGGGTTATGACATGCCGGCTAAGCAAGCCAGTCCACATCACCTGATGGAAGTAAAAGATGCGGTAAGTCGTGTCCACCGTTTGATCGCAGCGCTACCAGAAAAACAAAAAATGGTCATACAATTGCGCGATATTGAACAAATGACCTATGATGAAATCAGTAAAGCACTTTCTATTCCCGTGAATAATGTAAAAGTTACCTTACATCGCGCCCGACAAAAAGTAAAAGCTCAATTATTAAATGTAGAATCTTATGGATTATAGCACGATCAAAAAATTATTAGACAAATACTGGGAAGGCGAAACCAGTATTGCAGAAGAATCTCAGCTGAGAGATTATTTCAACCAAGAGGAAGTAGAAGCTTCACTGAAGGAATACAAAGCATTGTTTGTATACGTAAAACAGGAACAAGCAATCAAAATTAGTAATGACTTTGAAGCCAACTTAAAAGCTCATTTAGCTATAGAAGAAAAAGCTCCGGCAAAAAAACGCCAACTTAATTTTTATATCCTTCGAGCTGCCGCCGCTGCCATTTTTATTTTTGGTGTTTTCTTTTTGTATCAAAAAAATGGCGCTTTAGAACAACAAAAAGATATGGTATATGAAGATACCTACGAAGACCCTGAAGAGGCATACCTAAAAGCAAAAGAAGTCTTGCTTTTACTTTCTAAGAAAATGAACAAAGGAACCGGAACGGCCGCTGCCTCCATGAAGAAAGCAGAAAAGGCAACGGCTCGAATTAAAAGATAAAGAATGAGAATCCCAATCTTGCTTGTGATCATTCACCTCAAAAAGCTAAAATAAATTTTTTAATAATTAAACTAAACTAAAATAATGAAGTATCTATCAATTTTTCTAATCGCATTTCTGGGAATGAGCGTATCTGCTCAGTCGCAAGATGCCATCTCAAAGTATTTTGAGAAACACATGGACGACGAAAACTTTACAGTCGTTTACATTAGCGCAAAAATGTTTAGCCTTTTAGGTAAACTAGAAATCGACGAACTGGAAGACGCAGAAGCTCAGGCCGTATTGGAAGTGGTAAAAGACATGCGCGGTTTGCGAGTGTTGACCACTGAGGTAAACCCCAAGCAGATGTATAAGGAAGCTACCGCCACTATTAATACTAAAGGCTACGAAGTATTAATGACCGTAAGAGACGATGGCGATGACGTTCAGTTCTTAATAAAAGATTCTGGCGACATGGAAGTAATCAATGAGTTACTCTTGCTGGTAGGCAGCGAAGATGAATTCGTAATGGTGAGTTTTGTTGGGATGATTAGTTTGGATAAAATTTCAAAACTAGCGAATGTCCTTGACGTAGAAGGAGCTGAGCACTTGGACAAGCTAGAAGAAAGAGAACAGCATTAATGCGCATTAAAAGCTAAGAAATCTAAAACTAAAAAGCCATGAAAAAGTTAACGTATGTTCTTCTGCTGCTGCTAATACCTAGCCTGATGATGGCGCAAAGTCGCAGTATCAATAAGTTTTACCGAATGCACAAAAAAGATGCTGGCGCTACCAATATTTCACTGCCAGGTTGGATACTAAAGTTAGGAGCAGGGATTGGAAAACGATATGTTGACGAAGATGAAAAAGAACTTTTGAAATATGTTAAGCACATCAAGAAGATGAAAGTTCTGGTCATGGAAGATGGCAATACCGTTTCGAAAGAAGAATCTCGCAAGTTTATGAATGCTGTTCGCAAAAAAGGAATGCAAGATTTGATCTACATAAAGGATGATGAGACCAATGTGAGTATTATGGTTCAAGAGAAGAAAGACCTAATCCGAAAACTGTTGATTTTTGTAAGAGATGAAGAAGAGTTGGTCATGGTGAGTCTGAAAACAAAACTCAAAATGGAAGACATCAACAATCTGATTCGCGATGCTATCGGTCCCAAGCTTTTTAAAAAAGTAGAAAAGAAATCGGCTCCTAAAGTTCCACAAGCGTAGCGCAGCATAGCTGCGAATGTCAAGCGCAGCATAGCTGCGAATGTCAATCGCAGTATCAGTTGCAATGTCAATGCGTGATTGTTTGAGCTTTTCGAAATTTAAAATTTGATTTTACTTTATGAGGCAGTGAGTCCTTAAGTAATAATTCCCGATTTATTTTACTGTATTTGAACAAGCAAGCTTGACTTGCCCTGGGATTGGAATACGGAATAGGAAGCTACCTGGCTGGTAGGCAGGATGCAAAACGCTGTATTAGCCATGGGGGCAAAAAAATGCGATCACGGGAAAACTTCCGTCTTATATCTTCTGTCTTCCGTCTAAAAGAAGTTTGGAAAACAACGGAACTTACTTAGATTTCAATATCCAATTTCGGTACACTACTTAACTACAAAAATTAAAATTAAAACTAAAAGAAAATGAAAAAGATATTAATAATTGCAAGTGCTTTAATGTTTACACTGTCTGGTTTGTTTGCACAAACTGAAAGCGTCAAAACATTCTATGATCGATACACCAATCAGGAAAAAGTTTCAGATTACACCATCAATGGTTGGTTGCTGAAAGTTGCCTCTGAATATTCAGACAATGCCGATGCTAGTAAGGTACTGGAAAAGATAACCCAACTTCGAGTGCTGGTTATGGATGATGGAAATCCGATCAGTTCACATGAATACAAGGACTTTATGAAAGTACTTCGCAAAGACAGTTTTGAAGAGCTAATCAAGATAAAAGATAAGGACGTAGATGTCGACTTTTTTATTCGAGAAGAAGGTCAACACATCACCAACGTACTCATGCTGGTGAATGAAAAGGATGGTTTTGTTTTGATTAGTTTGGAAGGCTTGCTAAAGATGGAGGATTTGAAAAACATTAATTTGGATATTGAAGGAGGGGAGCATTTTGAGGCGATGGGTAAGAAGATACCACGGGCTTAATTCCGAATATAAAAGATTGGTAAGCAGGCCCTTTGATTTATCAAATCGGGGGGATTGCTGAGCTGCTTTAGTATCTCAGCTCGGCAATCCCAAAAACTACGTTTCTTCGTGCCCATCTGGCGCCCGACAGGCTTACCGATCTTTTACCGTTTGCAGCCACGTCAGTGGGCATTCTAATTCGCATTCGCATTCATCCGCTCATACTCCCGAAACGAAATCATCCGCTCTTCATCCTCATCCCAAAGTTTATTAAAAATACATTTCAAACTGGACCTAAAATTTAATACTGTAACATACTTTTCCAATATCGGATTCTCCTCATTGCAACGCTCCAAATTATAATTTGGAATATGAGAACTCAAATGATGGATGTGATGAATGCCAATATTCCCTGTCAACCACTGCATTATTTTTGGTAATTTATAATAGCTGCTGCCGCGAATAGCTGATAATAAATACTCCCAGTTTTCTTCCCATTCTTTATAGCCATCCTTATGCTGATGTTGTACGTAGAAAAACCAAATGGCAATCACTGCAAAGAATACTACGATAGGGATTTGTATCAACAAAAACTTTTGCCAACCCAACAATAAGGACATCAGTACATAAAAACAAAGTATAAAAAAATTGCTCCAGCGCAAAGAGCGACGCGCAGCATCCCAGCCTTTCTTTTTAATAATAGCAAAGCGATTGTGAACCAATAAGTAGTAGAGTGGACCCAACAAAAACATGACCAATGGACTTCGATAAATTCGATACTTTCGCTGCTTCTTCGGACTAAGTGCCCGATACTCATTCACCGTAAATAAATCCACATCTCCAATATCACGAACACCGAATTCCAACTGCCCATTATGCGCATGATGAAAGTCGTGTGATCTTGCCCAATATTTATAAGGAATCAAACTAATGAAGCTGCAAACAAAGCCAATCGCATTATTCCACTTCCGGGATTTTAAAAAAGATTGATGACCACAGTCATGCTGAATAATGAAAATGCGCACCAAAAAAAAACTATTTAATATAGCAAGTGGTAGGATCAACCAAAAAGAAAAATGATCCAACATCCAATACATCAATCCCCAAATACCAATAAAAGGCAAGAAGGAATTGAATATCTGAATTACCGCCTTTTTTGTATTAGGAGTTTGGTATTCCTTGACAATGATTTGCCAATTTTTCAATACCTCTTTGATCTCTGCAGTCGCTTCTAATTTCGCCATGACTTTGAATAGTTTTATTTGCTTATGCAAAAATGCCCTTAATTTTCTGTTCTTTTTAATTATTTCATGAAAATTTCGGAAGGACAGTATCTTTTTGATTTACACAAGAAGTACTCGCGATAGTTGGAAAACTTTTACATTTTACATCCAGCCTGGCGGGATCGACAGATTTAATCCCTATTCCAACTCCCAAAATCAATGTCTGGTCGAACTCTTAAGTCCGACCTTAATCTTCTCTTTTTTTTGGCTGCCCCGTGAAGTTCAGCGACTGAGCACTGAACGGTTCCCCAAACTTACTAAAAGACAAGAGTCTAAGCTAAGCATCCATTCCAAACATGACCACCGAAGCCTCTCAAAAGAAAATCCATACTAGAATCTGACGCTCAGTCAAGGAGACTGTCAAAAAAAAAAAACGATCACAGAGTAATATCCCCAATTATTTTTATAAGTTTAGAGTCAAATCAAAACAAACAACTATGCTATTCCGACTAGTTCTCATTCTTCTACTAATACCGATCAGCTCTCAGGCGCAACAACCACCCGCTACTCCAGCACAAGATCGAATCGAAAGCAACAAAAAACGCGAACTACTTAGCAAAAATTCATTCGTTTCCGAGGTGCCTTTTCGCTCCGTAGGTCCTACTGTTTTTGGAGGTAGAATCGTTGACTTGGAAGTCAATCCCGCAGACCCTACAATCTTCTACGCGGCATATGCTTCCGGAGGTTTATGGAAAACAGAAAATAACGGTATTTCTTTTAGCTCTATGTTCGAACAAGAAGCAGTTATGACCATCGGAGATATTGCAGTAGACTGGTCCAATAATGTTATTTGGATTGGAACAGGTGAAAACAATTCAAGCCGTTCTTCCTACTCTGGAACAGGGATGTACCGCTCCAGCGATGGAGGCGAAACTTGGGAATACAAAGGCTTACCCGAATCGCATCATGTCGGTCGTATCATTCTCCATCCTAATGACCCGAACACCTTGTGGATTGCTGTTTTGGGGCACCTATACTCTCCAAATGAAGAACGTGGTGTTTATAAAACAACAGATGGAGGAAGCACTTGGACACGCACCTTGTATGTTGATGAAAATTCGGGTGCCATTGATTTGCTAATCGATCCTAGTGATTCAAACACACTCTATGCTGCGACTTGGCATCGAGAGCGCCGTGCTTGGAATTTTGTAGAGGCTGGTGCAGGATCAGGTATCCACAAAAGTACAGATGGTGGACTAACTTGGTCATTGCTCTCCTCCAAAAGTAGTGGCTATCCTCAGGAGTCTGTTGGCCGAATTGGTTTGGCCATCGCTGAATCCGAAGGCAAAACAGTCTTGTACTCCATAGTTGATAATCAAGCGCGCAGACCCGAAGATAAAGACAAGAAAAAGAAAACAGGTTTGACCAAAGATGATTTCCGAGACATGACCAAAGAGGCTTTTTTAAAGCTAGAAGAAAAAGAGCTCAAACAATTTTTGAAAACCAATCGATTTCCTAAAAAGTATAAGGCAAAATCAATTATTGCACAAGTACAGTCTGGTGAAATAAAGCCGAACTCCTTGACTGAATTTTTGGAAGATGCTAATTCACTTTTGTTTGATACACCTGTTACTGGTGCAGAAGTTTACCGCAGTGATGATGAGGGAAAAACTTGGAAGAAAACACATGAAGGTTACCTCGATGATATATTTTATTCGTACGGTTATTATTTCGGACAGATCAGAGTGAATCCTGTTGATGTTTCAAAAATCTATATTGTAGGTGTTCCTGTTTTGCGATCAGAAGATGGGGGAGCAAGCTTCAAGTCGATCAACAAAGACAATGTACACGTGGACCATCACGCGCTTTGGATTGACCCAATAAAAAAGGGCCACCTAATCTTAGGAAATGATGGTGGTGTCAATATATCTTACGACGATGGCGAGCATTGGGTAAAGTGTAACACACCTTCTGTCGGACAGTTCTACACCGTGCAAGTTGATATGGCAAAACCTTACAACATTTATGGTGGACTACAAGACAACGGAGTTTGGGTGGGGTCGAGTAATTATCGCGCAGAAAGCACCTATTGGCACAACAGTGGGGAGTATCCTTACAAATCAATTATGGGCGGTGACGGTATGCAAGTGGCGGTAGATACGCGAGATAATAACACGGTTTACACTGGTTTTCAATTTGGAAATTATTTCCGAATCAACAAAGCAACTGGTGAGACAAAAGGCATTACTCCAAAGCACGAACTGGGTGAGCGTCCACTTCGATGGAACTGGCAAACTCCGATTCATTTGTCTACGCATAATCAAGATATTCTCTACATGGGGTCCAATAAAGTTCACCGTTCATTTAATAAAGGGGAAGACTTCGAGGTGATCTCTGAAGACCTGACTAAAGGCGGTCGTAAAGGCGATGTTGCTTATGGAACTTTGACTAGTATTCACGAATCATCTTTGCAGTTTGGATTGATCTACGCAGCTTCAGATGATGGTCTAGTGCACATCACAAAAGACAATGGTGGAACTTGGAAGCAGATTAATACTGCTTTACCGGAAGACATGTGGGTTACAAAAATACAAGCATCTAGTTTTGAAAAAGGTCGTGTTTATATTTCTTTGAATGGCTATCGCTGGGATGACTTTAACGCTTATCTCTATCGCTCGGATGACTATGGAACGACTTGGGAAAAAATAGGAACTGACCTTCCAATGGAACCCATCAACGTAGTCAAAGAAGATCCACATCAAAAGCACATCATTTATGTTGGAACGGATAATGGCCTCTATGTTTCGTTCAATCGTGGTGATACTTTTATGCGTATGGAAGGTGGGTTACCTGCTGTTTCGGTACATGACTTAGTAGTACATCCAAGAGAGCATGATTTAGTGATTGGTACTCATGGACGATCTTTCTACATCGCTGATGTTACAGAACTTCAAAAACTGAATGAGGAGCTTTTGGCGAAAGCCATACACCTATTCGACTTTGATCCAATTATACATGCTTCTCGTTGGGGAAGTAGCTGGAGCAAGTGGGGTGAGCCCTCGACTCCAAAGTTTATGCTTCCAGTTTTTCTGAAAACTGCTGGGAGTCTAACGGTCAATGTAAAGTCTAAAAAAGGACAAACCTTAAGCTCGATAAAGCAAGATGTAAAACAAGGCATCAACTATATTGAATACGACCTGAGTCTAACAGAGGCTGCCGTCAAAAAATACGAAAAATCCCTCAACGCTGATCGCGAAAAAGATACGGATGAGATTGAAATAAAAAAGGCTGACAATGGGAAGTATTACCTTTATCTTGGAGACTATGATTTGGAAATTACGAAGGATGGCGCTAGCGAAAAAGGAACGCTGATTGTGAAGGAGCGGGATTAAGTGGCTCGCAAGTTCCGCCCGGAATGATAATGATGAGACCTGTCGAAAAGCGTCAGCTCGACAGGTCTCATCCCCCTTAGTGGGAAAAAAGAACACGCTTAGTAGCTAGCCCCTCAGCACCAGCAATACGAAGCAAGTAAACACCTTGCAAGTCAGCAGGAGCCATCAAAGAAAATTGCGAATCGGTATTACTAACATTCCAAATACGAATCACCTTGCCAGTCACATCAAAAAGAGAAATGTCAAGTTGGCCTTGCAAAAAGTCACCCGTCTGAATAATCAATTCATCTTGTGCTGGGTTAGGAGAAATGCTGACCGCTTTCGCTAAAAGGTCATTGGTATTGACACCAGAAGGAGTATCAAAACTGAATACCTCAGAAGTTGCAGATCCACAGTCATTTGTACTGATGACACGCCAGTAATAAGTCCAACCTTCTTCCAAATAGGAACTAATGGTATAGGTATTAGCAGTGCCTACATTTTGACTTTCAACCATTGTTGAGAAATCACTACTTTCTGAAATTTCAATTGTATTATTCAATTCAGTATTAGCTTCCCATTCCATTTGAGGATTAAAACCAGTTAGAGCGCCATCAGCAGGCATGATTAAAGCTAAAGCATCCGCAGTTGGATAAACATCAACCGTCGTATTATTATTTGCATTCGCGGTACCATCATCCGCCATTACGTCAATCGTAAAGTCAGACTCATCTGCTAAGTCACTAACTTCTACCGTCACGATATCATTTGGCATAGCAGGGTTGGCACTAAAAGTAACATTGGCTCCAGCAGGTGCACCAGAAGCAGAGAGGTCGATACCAGCAGGGTCAAAATCAGCACCGAGTAGAATATTGAAAGAGATCGTATTATTTTCACAACCATTTACTTCGTCGTCTAAGGTGAAGACTGTTTGATCAGCTGGGAAATCTACAAGAGATAAGCCACTATCAAAATCAGATATCAGAACCCGACCAGAAGGCAATAAAGGGTAAACCCCCCAAGCACCTTTGAATCCAGAATTGTCAACGCCAGGATAAGTGTCGTAAAAATATTTTCGAACGACATTGTTTGGATCTGTAATGTCAAATACTTGGACACCGTCGGAATAATAAGAAACGTATAGAAGGTTGTCTCGAACAATTGCATTGTGTGCAATGTGTTGGGGGTTGTCGTTATCTGCTTTAAACATATCGACTACCTCCATGTCCGTCAAGTCATCAATGGATACACTTTTTACCAAAGCACCTCCTGTTTCATCACACAAAAAGTAATGCTCACCATCATCTGACATCCAGCCAGAGTGATTGTAACCACTGTTAGGATAGTCCGTCATTGAACCAAGCGTAATTGGAGAAGCAGGATCAGTAAAATCATATACATACATTCCTGGGTTTCCTTTATTCACGTAAGCAATATTGTCTCGAACAAAAATATCATGTCCATTAAGATTGTTAGTGCTATTTAATTGAACCGGCTCCTCTGGATTTTGTAAAGAAAGCAACTTACCGTTGGTACTATAAAGCATCGCGTTTGGCTCATCAATAAAAATATTATGTGCTCTAGTAATAAACTCATTACTATCATACACTAAAGAAACTGAATTAGGCAAGTCAGAGAAATCAATAATTTGTAAAGTACTAGGACCTTCATCTGCTACGGCATAAAGGTAGTTGCCATAACTATGGAAGTCACGATGTATAATTGAACTACCTTGAGCCGCTCCAGGTACAAACTGCACCTCTGTTAAATTGCCATCCATGTCTGGTTCCAAGCTAATAAAATGTGTTCCCATCGTAGATCCAATCACTCCATATTCTACATCATTGACCACGATTCCCCATACTTCATTGTAGATTCCATAAAACATTTCAGGAAGGCTCGGGTCCTGCCAGTTTCCAATCAGAGTCCCTTCCTGCACCTGCGACCAGGATGAATTCGGGAAAAGAAATAATGCGGCAAATAGTCCTAATAGCAATGTAATTTTTTGTCTCATGTGTGATAAGATTTAGAAAGTGGTCAATAATAGAATGGTTTGTTTAAATAACTTCAATAATTGGAAGGTCTAAGATACTATATTTCTGTCATGTCTTGTGACTTGTATTTGACTATTCTTTGATTTGAGAAGGGGAGGATAGGTAGACCTTCGTGTTGTCAGATCAATCCTTGAGCGCACCGTGGCGGTACTAAAAGACCGCTTCGCTGTCAGACTTTTCCACAATCGTGGACTCGCATTAGCGGGGCAGTCTCCCCGCGCAGCGGTCTATCAATTTCCCCTTCAGCGAAACGATCTTCTCAAGCGCCTCATACACTGATCTGACCGCAAAGCGATCCCAAACACAGAAAAAACCAAAAAGAGTTGTAACTTCTCCCAAACTCAAGCGTCTACAACCGAAATGACCAAAGAACAATTCAAATCCAAGGTACTTATACTCCAAAATAAACTCTTCCGCTACGCAGTAAGTATTGTAGCAGATAGGGATTTGGCGCGAGATATTGTTCAGGAAGTACTAATGAAACTCTGGGATACACGTGAGCAACTAAAGGGTATTAAAAACCTTGAATCATGGTCGATTCGTATCACAAGAAATAAAGCACTGGATAAATTGCGACTGAGCGCCAACAAAACGGTGGAGCTAAAACAGGCAGATAACCAACTAGGTTTCTACGCTGCTCCAGACAAGATAGCGGAACAAAATAACCTAATAGATGCCGTTCAAACACTACTAAAAGGACTACCCGAGAAACAAAGAGAAATATTTCGATTAAGAGACCTGATGGGATATAGCAACTATGAAATCGAAGAAATGATGGAATTGGATGCAACTCAAGTAAAAGTAAATCTTTTTCGAGCACGAAAAAAAATTAGATCAGGACTCAATCAACTTATCAATTATGGATTGGAAAATTAAAAAAGAACTTCTTGAAAAATATTGGAAAGGGGAGACGAGCCTTGAAGAAGAAGCTTGGTTGAAAGCGAATGTTAGTGATCTGGAATCAGAAACCAACACCGTAGAAGCTAAGTACTTGGATCAACTGAACCAGTTCTCAGATCTGTCGATGGATGAAGCATTTGAGATGGCGGATATTGTGAAAGAGGATGTTGAAGAAGCGAAGCTCATAAAGGTACCTTTTTACAAAAGTATACGAAAGGTAGCTGCGGCTATTTTGATTCTAGTATCGCTGGGTCTTGGAATGAATAGCGTTTTCAATATTCAGCCAGTGGAAGAAGTCATTGTTGAACAAAGCCCAGAAGAGGCATTTGAAGTAGCGAAGCAGGCATTGCTTTTAATCTCTTCAAAATTGAATAAAGGAATTGATTGTGCGAATGAGTTTAGTAAGTTCAATCAAACCACTGAAAAAATAGAAACTAGAAAAATTAATTAATTTATAAAGCATACGTTAGTGGAGAAACCCCGTCTGTCGACTAGGCAGGTTCCCACTTTCATCTTCCCACTTCGAACACTAAGTTGGTTAGAACTTAGATTAAAAACTAAAATAATGAAAAAGAACACCTTACTATTATTACTAGCCTTGTGTCTTAGCAATTTTACTTTTGCACAAAGCAATTTTATTAGCGAATACTACGCTGATTACGAAACAGACGATAGCTTCGACAAGCTAAGCGTGACTAGCAAAACCTTCGACCTAATTACGGAAGTAGAACCGAAAAACAAGGATGAAAGAAATGCCATTGAAGCCATCTCAAAATTAGATGGCATCAAAGTATTACACAAAGAAAAAACAGAAGGATTGATAGAATTGCGAACAGAGGCAATTGAAAAAGCAGCGCAGGACGAGCGTTATGAAGACTTGATTAAAGTGGAAACACAAAATGAAAATTTCCTATTGATGATTCGTGAAGAAGCAGAAATAGTTAAAGAACTAACGGTGATTGCAGGCGATAAAGATCACTTTATGATGGCGACTTTATATGGTGAAATTGACTTGAAGAACATCAGCCGATTGGCATCTGCCATCCAAAATAACGGCAAAGAATGGTTCAAGGTTTTTGAGAATATCGATTCAAATGAATTGGTTTTTAACGGAGCAAATGGTCGCAGTGAAAAACGAGACAATAAGGCAAACTCGGATGATATAAGCTTCAATGTATACCCAAATCCAGTAAGTGATTATGTGCAGTTGGAGGCAATAGGAGGAACGGAAACAGAATACCAATTAGAGTTCTTTTCCATCATGGGTGAACCAGTTAAAAATGTAGGAAAAGTGGCTTTACCATACAAAGTACAATTGGAAGATTTACCTTCAGGGGCTTACTTTCTTCGGCTTACAAACGCAGAGGGCGTGTTTAAAAATTTCCGAATCGTCAAGCCATAATTTCGAATTATAATTATTAAAATAATCAAAGAAATAAATTAAAAATATAAAATTCAATCATAATGAAAAAAATAACATTAATCCTTCTCGCAGTTCTAATTTGCAACATCGGCTTCTCACAAAACAATGCCGTTACCAAACATTTTTCAACTTACCAGAAGAGTAAAGACTTTACGAAGGTATCTGTTACCAGCAAAATGTTTTCACTATTCGCTGACATTGATACCGAAGATCCTGATCAGAAAGAGTTAATTGAGGCAATGAGTAAGCTTAAAGGTATCAAAGCAGTTATGAATGAAAAAACTGAGAATAGTGCGGAGCTTTATGCAACTGCGATTCAAACCATCTCTAAAGATAGCAACTACGAAGAACTAATGTCAATCGAAGATGCTTCTGAAAACGTGATGTTCATGGTCAATGATAATGGTGGAGTAATCAATGAATTGTTAATGATCATGGGGGGGCAAAAGCAGTTTATGGTGATGTCGCTTTATGGTGAAATTGACTTGAGTCAAATGGCGCGATTATCTAGAGTCTTGAACATAAAAGGTATGGAGCAGTTTCAAGCTTTGGAGAAGAAGTAATTATTTCCTTTTTAGGAATCAATAGTCAGAAGTCAGTTTTCTATCATCGTAGTGTATACTATATGAGAGGGACTGGCTTCTGGCTTTTTTGATGACAGCCAGATAGTGATTTTTTAACTCCGACTCTTAGACTATTTTTTCAAACCCTCGAGTCAATTTCTAGCGCCTTTGTGTACTAAATAACCTGAGTGTTTAAAAACCACGTTAGTCTGAAAATTGCTACATTCCATTTCCTAGCCACTCAACCCAAAAAACAATACATTAGTCGATAATTATGTTGTTATCCAAATTACTTTCTCTACATTTACCATTATGAAATAAAGTAACAAAGCGAAAGCGATTTGCCGTCATAGACCAAAAATATGAAACACAAATTTTCCATTCTTTTCCTACTTCTCCTCTTTACAGTTTCCTGTAAAAAAGAACAATCCGTTGTTGAAAAACTAAAGAAACAAAACAAAGTAGAGAACAGTTATTTCCTGTATCCGAGCACCATGCGAATGATGAATATTACTGATATTGAGTCCATTAATAAAGTAGTGAAAGATGTCAAGAAAATGAGTGTACTCAATATGAATATTGATTCATTTGATTATCAACAATTAGCAAGCGTTACATCTAGCCTTCAAGAAAAAGAAGGGTATGATATGTACTTGGAAGTAGTTGGTGGTGAAAATCAATACTACATCTTAGGGAATGAGACGACTGACAAAACGATGATGCTAACGTCTAACGATGGACGTCATTACATTGTTGAAATAGACGGTCGTCCTGATTACTTTCAATTAGCAATGGCTTGGAAAGATATTAATAGTATGGATAGTACTTCAACTGTAGCGTTTTCAGCTCTAAAAGATATGATGGTAAGTGACAGCAAATGGAGAGATCGCAGAAGGGAACATGCAAAAGAGCGAAGAGAAAAAGAAGCTGCTACTCAAGCGAAAAAAGACTCAATAGAAATGGCAAAAGATTCCATCAAATTGTTAGATTGAAATTAACGGAACCAAATTATTTGGATTTTTCAAAACCACCAAAAGGGAAAAATAAATAATTCCGTTAAACTACTTAGATCAAATAACTCAATGAAAGTTTTAGAAACAATAAATCTTACTAAAAAGTATCGCAAATTAACTGCCCTGGATCAACTCAACTTTGAGATCGAAGAGGGGATGGTTTTTGGCTTGCTTGGCCCCAACGGATCAGGTAAAACAACTACTCTGGGAATGCTACTCAATGTACTCGCACCCACTAGTGGTTCCTTTAAGTGGTTTGAGAAAACGCCTTCTGCTGCCAGTCGAAAAAAGATTGGAGCCATACTGGAAATCCCCTGTTTTCTACCTTACTTGACTGCTGCACAAAACTTGCGAGTGATTGCTAAAGTCAAAGAATGTGATCCAACAAATATTGAAAAAAGTTTGAAAACGGTCGGTTTGTTTGATCGAAAAGATGATCCCTTCAAAACCTTTTCATTAGGTATGAAGCAACGACTGGCAATTGGATCTTCTCTATTAGGTGATCCTCCAGTTTTGATTTTGGATGAACCAACCAACGGGCTTGACCCTCAGGGAATTGTAGAGATAAGAGAGCTGATAAAAAAGATTGCGGGATCTGGAAAAACGATCATTTTAGCCAGCCATTTATTGGACGAAGTACAAAAGCTTTGCAGCGATTTCATGGTACTTCGAAAAGGTAAAAAACTATTTCAAGGATCAGTAGAAGGAGCTTTGTTGAACGAGCGGACGGTGGAAGTTGCAGCAAAAGATATGGATCAGATGCAAACCGTATTAAATGACTTTAAAGGCATCAAAAAAATGAAACGAGAGAATGGTGTTTTTGTTTTGACGACTGAAGATTATGTCAATTCATCAGACCTAAGTCACTATTTATTTGACCGAAAAGTTGTCGTTACACACCTCATAGAAAAGGAAGGTAGTTTGGAACAACAATTTTTAAAAATCCTCAAAGAAAATGATTAGGCTGATCCAAATAGAATGGTTTAAACTTAGACACTATCGCCCTTTCTGGATTTTGCTTGGGATGTTTGTTGTACTGTCAACGGTGGTCTGCTCCAGCTTGATGGGACTCATGACCTATTTCAAAAACCAAGGCGCAAATTTTAGAGGAATTGCGGATCCGACCATGATTCCTTTATATGATTTTCCAGATATCTGGCAAAATATAACTTACATCGCTGCGATCCTTAAAATCATATTGGCATTCATAGTAGTCATGTCGATCTATAATGAAATCAACCATCGAATTCTTCGACAAAATGTAATTGATGGTTTGAGTAAAGAGGAGTGGCTGGCTTCCAAATTGATATTCATTGGCGTATTAGCAGCTGCGGTGACTTTGCTACTTTTTATAAATGGATTAATCGTAGGTAGAATCTATTCGCACCCGGATGCATTGGAATATGCTTTTACGAATCTACAATTCATCGGAGCATATTTTCTAGATGTTTTCACTTACATGACTTTTGCATTGATGCTTGCTTTGTTGTTTAAAAAGGGAGGCTTGGTGATTGTTGGTTTGTTGATGTACACACTCATGTTTGAACCTATTTTGAGTGCTATTCTCTACAATATTCCGAATGATATACCAGATTTTCTTCGGGTATTACCTGACTTTTTTCCAGTTCAGTCTTCGCGTAATTTGATTCAATTCCCTTTCGCACGCTATGGATTTCAAGAGGTACAAACTTATATTGGCCAGCGTGAGTTATTGATTGTTTTTGGCTGGTTTATTTTTAATGTGGGGACTAGTTATTTCCTCTTGCGACGTCGGGATATTTGATGACAATGTTGTTTAGGCCGTATCCCTTAAGCTACAGTGTTTTGTTAATTATAAAGGAAAAGCTATCAGACGTACAATGTATTAATTGTTTCTTTTGCTATTCTTTTTTGATTCATAGCGCATCGTGTCTGCTCGCAGTCGTGAATTCTCTCTATTAAATGATAGCAACTCATGAGAAGAAATTCGTCCTTGTTCCAATAATTGAGACAGAAGTGTATAAGCCAAATTTTTAATCTTGTTTTTGTTCTCATCTTGATTCGAATATTCATCTTTGAGTACCTTTAGAAAAATGGTATCATTGCTAGAGTTTACGTCTGATCTATTGATTCGTTCTAAATGCGTCCAAACTTCTTTCGCATCAGACATGTTGTTAAGGTAACTTCGCAAGCAATTGTACTGATCGGTTTTACTCTTCCAACCGATTAAAAGCAATTCTTGGGCGTAAGAAAGATTGAGCATTTTATTCTTACTAATATTTGCCGCAGCGATATATTTATTGTGATCAAGTTCCTTATTTATTTGGGTTTGATAGGCTTTGTTAGCAGCGTTTCTATTTCCAGTCAATAGATATAAATCGCCAGCTTTTTCTAACTTTTCAAGTTTTTCGTAGAGCTCGATTGCTTTATTGTATACCTTAGCTTGCTCATAACACTCTGCAGCCTTTAGCTCATTTTTTGAATACTCTAAGAAGATCAAAGCAGCCTTTTCATATTGCTTGCCTTCTCTTAAAGTTTCGCCTGCTGAGTTGTAATCTTTAAGTAGTTTAAGGTATATAAAAGCAGCCTTTTCAAATTCTCCTTTTTCTTTTAGTTTCTTAGCTGAGTCTAAATATTGATTCTGGAGTCTATAATATTCATCACCGAGATCTACCGTCCCCCCAGCTCTCCAAGAAGGTTTGAATCCACCAAATATAGAGAAATTGCTACCTCTGTCTTGCATTTTAAATTCGGCATTCGTTTTCCCTCTGGTGTATCCGTGTTCCTCCAGTGGGATAGCAAATCGAAGTGCTTCCTCTGGATTATCTTTTAATAAATCCAGCAGTTTATCGACCTCTTTTTTGTTTCTTTCTTGAAGGTTTCTAAAGTCTTCAAGAAAACCATCATGCGCGTTGGGACCAGATAGACCAAGCAATTTACTTAGTTTTTCAAAGCTTGATCCGTTCGGATTCAAACTTATTTTGCCGTCTTGGCCATTTTCAGTAATTAAGAATTTTTTATAAAAAGCTAGTCTTAATTTTTCACCGATTGAAAGCGGATTATCTGTGAATTTTTCTCTTTTCTTCATAGACTCTAACTCAAGCTTTAGCTCATCTTCTGGACTAGCTTCTACCGTGAAGGCTATAATTTCTTCTGAATTAAATTTAAAGTCTTTTGGTCTAGAACTGTTAAGTGTTGTCAGTTCTCCCGTTTCTAAATGTTTGTCCAATGAAATGGACTCTGTAAGTTTGAATAAACCAAAATCTGGATGAAGGACATAAGTATCTGTGCGAAAAAGTTGTTCGAAATCGTAAGTTGTTAATTCAGGAATTACCCTAGATTTTTCTGGAATAATTAGTTTGCCTCCTAATATGTGTGCGGATTGATATTTTCCCAACTGATCGGGTAGGAGAGACTGGTCAACGAGCACCAGACAGCCCCATATTTGATTAGCTGTGTTAGTTGGCAGACCATGTATCTCAAGCTTAGTTGGGTCAAGCCCCAATCGATGCAAGGCAGTCAACCAGTCCGTTAAGTCAGACGACTCTACAAAGAATCCGCAAAGGGGATGTAAGTCTTTATGGTAACTAGTCAGTGATAGTTTCATGGTAGGCTATATGATTGATAAATTCCTGAATGTATTTTTTATAAAAATCAGTTGGTTTCATGACTTCTTGTTGCTTTCCTCGTTCTCGTATAGTGTAGGACACTTTCAGCTCATCCAGATGGTTTCTAAGACTGATTATTTTACCTTCATCGGATGAAATAATAAGACGGTTTTCGACCATATCTCTTGCTACGTTTAATCCTATTTCTAAGTGCGTCTTCACGGATCCTATTATTCTAATTATATTTTCAAGATTTCCATTCAATAGGATTTCATATCGATGCTTCATTTGGAAAAACTTATTTCCTGCAAATGTTGTGTGCGTGGCTACTCCTAAAGATGAATTGAGCACACAGGGAATAAAAATTGGGGGAATAGATTTGTTAGAAGACTTTAAAGTTAGCATACCATTCTGATTATGTTCTACGGTACTTCCATCAGGGAAATTAAATATACCAAGAGCTTGCTGGCTTGCATCAATGTTAGCAGAAACTTTAAGCCCATCATGTCTTAGAAGTATATTATAACCATCCATCACTAAATCTTGTTTTCCAATTCTTAACTTATTTTCATGATTAATACAAACCCATTTAATATTTTGATAGACACTAGAGCGAGCTTGTTTAAGTGGTTCATTTTCTTCCTTTTTTGGTTCAGCTGTCTTCTCTGTCAGATTGCCTTCCAGATCAATGTAACAGGTTTTAGGATGTGCATAGCATTTAAAGAAATCATCTTCTATATGAAAGTTGTAACCATGTTTGAGCCGTCTAGCATTTAGTATAGGAATACGTTTATCAGAGGGATAGTTTATCAGTGCAAATTCATGGGTTTGTTTTGTAACCAGGACCGTAACAGAGAGGTCATCGTGCGTCATGACTGCTTTTAAAATGTCACTTGGTTCAAACCTTGAGCTTATCATTTCCAATCCCATAGTAACAGATGGATTTTCTGCATAATACCTGAATAGTGCTCTGCCTTTTGTTACTCCATAGTAATAGCTGTCTCCCTGCCATCTGGTTTTAAATTTGTAAAAAGGGAAAAGGATTGGGTAATCATAATTGCTATAGGTTGTAATTTCTGCACGCTTCTTGTTCGACTTTGTCCATAACTCACTTAAAGGCAGTTTTAGTGTTTGAATAAAACGCTTCCCTCGTTTAGGATTTTTGTAAATAGAAACTTCTCCATTTTCATTTGGATGAATCCAATGGTCGATTCTTTTTCCTAAATCAGCATTAAATAGTTGCATGCCAGTACATTTAAGTGATTCTATTGAACCAATAAAAAATATTTCGCTGACCTTGATCTGCTCGCTTAAAAAAAGTTCTGTAAGACCAATACCTGGATCAAGTGAGCTATCCAATTCTTGCAGTCCATCTATAATATCATCAATTGTTTTAAACTTTATTTCCTTATAAGATTTCCCAACTAAAAATACGCTACAGGGATTTCTGTTTTTAGGATGATTTGTAATGGCTAGCATGACAGCAAAGGAAATCGTTCTTATTGTACCCCAATTCTTCAGGGTAGTATCTATTAGTATTACTCTCGAGTAATTATTGTCGGAAGGTGGCGCTTCTCTATGATGATAAAGCGATTCGTTATTCGCAAGTCGAGACATAAGCACATGGTCATCATATGCATACTCAGACATGAGTAACTTGTCAAAGTTGCCTTTGTTCGTAATGTCGGCAACACCTCCGAGTGCTTGTTCACTAGGAAGACTTGAATGAAACGGTATATGTAGACCACTAATCAATGCGGAAACTAAGGCACCGACATGAAAGGTCTTATTCTTCTGAATTAGTTGTTCTAAAAGGCCATCGTCAATTGTTTGCTTTTCTAAGTCAAAGTCGAGTTCATTTTCGATTTTAGGAAGATCTGCGAGACGATTTATGATGGCTTCAACACTATTTAATTCTCTTCCGATTATACTTAATATCTTAAAATCATTAATGATCTGACTTTTCGTTATTGAAACTTTCTTTAGTACATCTTTATAGTTATTTATGTCAGAATTAGTTTTTAGTTCTGATAAGATATGAAGTGATTTTTGTATGCCTACTGAGTTATGACTGGTAGAAAATATACCTCTAAGAAGTTCTAGTCGCTGATTTCCTTTTTTATATCGTGCAGGTAAATGCGTCAATAGTTTTGCAAACCACAAGCCTTTATTTATTTCCTCTCCAATAGTGGTGTGACGATTAACAATTTTCAAAATGTCCTCAAGCGTATCACTGCCTTGAGAATTAGTTGCAGCGAGAGCAATTAATAGTGCACCAAATTTTGGTAGTCCTTGTGGAGCGAGATAAGTAATAATTTCTTGCATGATATGTTCACTATAACCTAAGGTATTCCCTTCTGGTATAGCAATGACTCTTCCGCTATCTTCATAGTGCCAGAAGTAGTCTTCATATGATTGGAAATATTTTATTACGGTGCTCATTTTACGCTATGGTTTTGATTAGCGATCCTTTACTTAATTGCTTGAAATCTGATTTTCGAACTTTAACTATTTTATCTTCTTTACTAATTAAATAATAATAATCCATTGCCTCTCCTAAGCCTTGACTATAGACTTCGATCATGTTTTCATGTTTTAATTTCCATCCTGCAGGAAGCAGAAAACAAGCGTTTTGGTACAAGTCTTTACTTGGCACAGGTAATAGCGGAGTACCTAATATCAATGCCTCCTTGTTTTCTGTAACTGTCCATTTGAGTTTATTAAGTCTGATGTTAGAAGCTGAATAGATATAATTTTCCAATGTTTTCATGTCAACTATAATGGCATTGATTGGCTTGACTTCATCAGTTGGAGTAAGCGCGATTTTGTAGCTTTGCTTGATACCAAAATAATTGAAATTTTCCTTTGGTAGTTTGACCTTAAGTCCTCTTTGAATGGGTGACCAAAGTAAGTTTGGTTCCAGTAAAGCAGGTAGGTTTTTACCATAAGGAATTAAGTTAGTACCGCTTAAGTAGTATCGGTTAATAGAAGGAATCTTAAGCACAGCACCTGACTCTATATCAGCTTGATTAAAGCCCCTAATCCAGATTAGGTTTTGATCTATGGCTATTTTTAAATAAGACCATTTTCTAAGCTCATAAGTAGCTTCTTTGTGTATCAGAGGGACGGAAAGCCAATACTCTATGTTGTTTCCAGCATCGTTTGCCATAGGAGGTCTACTTTTTCTTGTAATATCGTTTTGTGTTCAGGGTTTTGAATCCATTTACTTCTTGCTTGCACGTATCTTAATTTATCTTTGACAACATTTCTTTCTTCCATAGAAGTCTTTTCATCTTTCCATTTATTGGATAAGTCATCTATTTCGGAAAGTAGTTGTTCTGCATCAGGTTTTTGTTGGACTTTAGCTTGTGGATGCTTTTTGTCTTCGGGATCATTTTCTATAACGGTGTTGACCATACCAGACAAAATATCTATTTGCTCTTCTGTGTCCCAAGTGTATTTTAAAATCCAAAGGTCAGAAAGAACGGCATAGTCTCTTCCCGAAAGATAGGCACTTGCAGCGATCAGACTTTGGAACTTTACAGCTCTACGGTCGGATACTTTTATGCCTGCATTTCGCATGCTATGGATCAGGTTGAGATATTCCTTTTGAATAGGGTTAAGGTCTACTAGTTTTGATTCTTTTTGCATCTTTAGAATCAGGTCAGGCGTAATTTGAGGCTTTTCAGAATTTTTTCTTTTATCCAATTTCCACCCCGCAATTAATACTTGTTCCAAGTCTTCAGGATCGACATTTTCGCATTTTACTCGAATCAAAAAACGATCTAAAAGTGCTTCCAGTGTTTCTTCTTCAGGAAGTAAGTTACTAGCTCCGACAAAGGTCAATACAGGTAATTCGATGAGCTGTTTACCTCGTCTAAATATTTTTTCGTTAAGCGCCGTAAGCAAGCTATTAAGTATGGCACTATTCGCATTGAAGATTTCATCCAGAAACACCAAGGATGCTTCGGGAAGCATACCTTCCGTGTTTGTTACCAAATCACCATCCTTTAGTTTTCTAATATCAAAAGGTCCGAATATTTCACTTGGCTCCGTAAATCGAGTCAGCAAGTATTCAAAATTTTTCCCATCCTTAATACAAGAAGATAACATCCTGACAATCGCACTTTTTGCGGTGCCGGGAGGACCAAGTAGGAACGCATTTTCTCGGGCTACTAGGCATATTCCTAGCAATTCGATAATGCTGTCCTTGCCTACAAAAGTATCCTTTATAAAAGATAAGACTTCGTTTAATTTTTCAACAGATTGATTCATATAGGTTCATTAAAATCTTTCCAAAATTCGTTTTTATAATTTCCAAGCGCAGTCAATACTAATTGTTTGACTTCTTTTCTTTGAGCTATTTTGTTTCGCTTATGTTTTATGATTCGGTCAACGTATAAGTTCTTCAAGCAGTTGTTTGAAATAATCAATTCTAAGTCATCAACCTCCAAATCGTTGTCACTAAGTAATCCACTATAATGCCATTCAGTAAGAATGTTTTTTAAAATCGGAATTAATTCATCCTCAATGTCAATCTGTTCCAAGTATTTTAGAATACTAGATAAATATCTGAAACTTAAATCTGCAGTGATTATTGCTGCTGCTGATTTCGGGGGAGTAAAAGTTGGAAAAAAACTTTCTAATGTTTCGCCACTATGTTCTCTGTACATAACAAGTTGAGCTGCGTGAAATAGAATTTTTGACGACCAGGACGCAGCCTCTTTTTCAAAAGGTGGAGGGATGTTAGGATAACCAATTGATTCATTGTTGTAGTGAATTTCTAGCAATTCAAGTACTTCTTGTTCCTGCTCAGAATTTATAACATTGATCCTTCCAAACAAGACTAACTTGTTCGTGAGGAATAAATTTTCGATCATTTTATAGAACGAATTACCAGAAGTATTTCCTTTCATGTTCAAGCTCTTTCACTATTAAAATTGTTCTTGCGTTTTAGCTTTATCTTGGATCAGTTCTCAAAATAGAGTTTTAGTTTACAAATGGACGATTAGGAGTTCTAAAAAATGAAGCTTATTTGCCAATTATTCGTTTGACTGCTGTGATATGTACAAACTGTTATGTTATTAAGTTCCCTAAAAACATTCTAGCAGAAAAAAAGAAAGTGATAACTAGTGTTAGCTTAGGAGTTTGTCTTGTTTTACGTTCAACAAGTAATTTTATTTTCTGATCTAATAAATTTTTCCGTTCATTACTTAGCTCCAATGCCATTAAAATAACAAGCGCCCCAACACCACCAACAAAAACTGCAAAACCATCGTCCCATCCACCAAACCAGAATAAAAATAATCATGCCTACTCTGATCGCTAATCCAAATAATATACAAAGTCGAAAAACCAGAAATCAAAAGCGCCACCAAGTCAGAAAGCAGATAAGTTCCCAAGCAATAATTAGCGACTACCAACAAACAAAACGCAATCACAGCGTACAAACCCAATTGCTTTGTGCGCTTCAAGCCAATCACCGAAGGAATCGTCTGAACGCCACTATGCTTATCCACCACTAGGTCTCGAATGTCAAAAGGAAGGGTTATCGCAAAAATGAAAATAGCACGTTCCAAGGCCATCAATAAATAGGGGACTGTCCACACTTTATCTGCTGTCAGTGCTGGCAAACCAACCGTAACCCAAGCCCATACAACAGCAATCAAATAGATTTTAATGTGGTCCAAATCTCTCAAGCGTTTTCGATTGCCGAGGAAAGGAATGACATAACCCAGCGACAAAATTCCAGGAACAACTAAAGCCAGTTGAACGGTCCAACTTAAATGAAAGAAAAAGTAAAGACTTGCCAGTCCCGTTATCAAGGCATAAAAGAAAATATGCGATTTAAAGCGAGCAATCACTTGATAGCGATCTACATCAAAAAACTCACTAAGTCGGGAGATTCCAACGATTCGATGAGCAGCATACAAAAAGAAAGTAGATGAAAAAATAAAGCCGGAAAGAACAGAATATTGAATGGGAAAGCCAAGAAAAATTTGCGTTTGCAAAACCATAGATAAAGCACAAATCGCAATCCAGTAGTTGCCGTAGAGGAGAAGGTCGATGAGCTTTTTCATAGGCTATTTAATCAAAATCCAACCTGTTAGGTACCAGACTAGTCAGGGTAAAAATGGCAATCAAAATCAAAATCTGTTCACTAATGCGCTATTAAATTAATGAACTTTTGATTTTGATTTTGATTGGTTTTTTGATTGTCTCTAAAGCTGAGTATTAAAAATATTTGAAATTATGACCCTTCTTTATTTTACGAAGCGTTTCATAAATCAAACGGATCACACCTTCTACGTCTTCCTTGTGCGCCATTTCCACCGTAGTGTGCATATAACGCAAAGGCAAGGAAATGAGTGCAGATGGAACACCACCATTAGAGTAAGCAAAAGCATCGGTATCCGTACCGGTACCTCTTGATGCAGCTTCACGTTGGATATCAATCTTATTTTTTTCTGCCGTATCGATAATCAAATCTAGCAACTTGCGGTGGACCGCAGGAGCGTAAGTAACAGAGGGCCCTTTCCCACACTGAACATCTCCGTGTACTTTTGGATTGACAAGCGGAGTATGCGTATCATGTGTGACATCCGTAACGATTGCCACATCAGGTTTGATCGTATCGGTAATCATTTGAGCACCGCGCAAACCAACCTCTTCTTGTACCGAGTTCACGATACAAAGCGTGTAGGGAAGTTTCACTTTATTCTTTTTCAACAAACGCGCAACTTCAGCTATACAAAAACCGCCCATTCGATTGTCAAGTGCACGTCCTACGTAGTATTTTTTATTGAGGGTAATAAACTCATCGTCGAACGTAATAACACAACCAACGTGAATACCCATCTTTAGTACTTCCTTTTTATCTTTTGCTCCTACATCAATGAAAATATTTTCAATGGTTGGAGTCAATTTCGCTTTGTCGCCTTTACGCGTATGGATAGCAGGCCATCCAAAAACACCTTTCACCATTCCTTTCTTGGTGTGGATGTTGACGCGTTTTGATGGTGCAATCAAATGATCAGAACCACCATTTCGGATAACGGTAATAAAACCATCATCAGAGATATAATGTACAAACCATGAAATTTCATCAGCATGACCTTCAATGACTACCGTGAAGTCTTGCCCAGGATTAATAATGCCATATGCAGTACCATAGTTGTCGAGTTTCCATTCGTCGATATATGGCTCAAGGTAGTTTAACCATAATTTTTGGCCAGAAGATTCGTAGCCAGTAGGAGATGCATTGTCTAAATATTCCTTTAGAAATACTTCAGAATTTTTCGTTATAATACCCATTCTATCTTCTTGTTTCTAAGAACAGTAAGGCTTAAAGCCAAAAGTCTATCGGTTTAGAATTGTTCTATATGGCAGAACATTATACTTAAAAGTTAACTCGATTTGATAGGAGCCCACTCTTGTGGATGTTGGCGCCATTCTTTTAATAAATCGAGCTCTTGGGACTGTATATAGTTACTATTGATTGCTTCCGTAAGTAGCGTATCGTAATCGGTAAGTGTTTTGAAAGGACAATTTGCAGCTTCAAAAGTTGTAGTTGCTTTGGCAAAACCGTAGGTGAAAATAGCCAATACACCTTGTACTTGACAACCTTCAGCTCGAAGCGCGTCAACGGCTTGTATGCTACTGCCTCCAGTTGAGATCAAGTCTTCAATAACCAAAATCTTCTCATTTCCTTTTACTAATCCCTCAATCAGATTTTGTCGACCATGTGCTTTTGGCTTAGATCGAACATAGCAAAATGGTTTTCCTAAAGCATGAGCCAATAAGGCACCATGAGGAATGCCGGCAGTGGCTACTCCAGCGACCATGTCAAAATCTGCAAAGTCTTTTGAACGTTCGACCATACCTTCTACAATGGCTTTTCGAACCTCAGGATAGGAGAGCGTAATACGGTTATCACAGTAAATTGGAGAAAGCATGCCCGATGCCCAAGTAAAAGGATTTTGGGGGCTAAGCTTAATTGCTTTTATTTCCAATAAATTTTTTGCGATATTAGCTGCGATTTCATTCATGATTCTTCTATAAATTAAGGCGCAAATGTACAAAATATATATTAATGAGACGGCACTTTTCCTAATGAAAACCAAGGACTTCGGTCCTGAATGGATGGAAGGGAACAACCAACTCGTCTCTCGTTATCCAAATAATCCCAAATTCTTACTCAGTCATATCGATATGATGGAGAAAGCCCATCGTTTTGATAGGGTACTCATTCACGCTTCCGATTTGGATGTACTATGGAAGGACTTTAAAAAGCTTTTAAAGCTTATCAAAGCTGCTGGTGGCCTTGTTTTTACCGAAAAAGGTAATGTTCTGGCCATTTATCGGCAAGGTTACTGGGATCTGCCTAAAGGTAAAATTGATAAGGGAGAAGGTAAACGAGCAGCGGGAATGAGAGAAGTCATGGAAGAAACGGGCATCCAGAGCCTCGAATTAGAATCTAAGTTGCTGACAACCTATCACATATACAAGGATAACCGCCATGGTAGGGTCTTAAAAAAAACCTACTGGTATAGAATGAAAGGAGGAGAAGAAACACTAGTTCCACAGGCGGAAGAGGATATTGAAAAGGCAGTATGGATGTCTCCTGAAGATTTATTAGCCCAAAGGCCGATCTACCAAAACATAATTGATGTAATTCGTGCTTCTAAAGATTAAACTTGGCCATTTTTCTGAAAAAGGCTTATTAATAGTGGGAGAATGCCTAAAAAATTACATTTTTATAAAATAATTTATCCGAAATTTGATACCGGAATTTGCTTGAAGTTAAATATTATAAGCTGATATATTCCCTTATAGTCGAACTATGATTTGGTGAAAGCTGTAAAACCCCTTATTGTATTCTTTTTCAGGTTTTTTAGAGATTTTTATTCCCGATTTTATAGTGATATATTTAGTTAGCCAATAAAACCTAGTACAAATTTTACAAACAATTTTCACCAAAGTCTACAACTATCTAATTATGATTCGGATTACTATTGCATTCGCTTTTTGTTTAATGGCTAACTTTCTCTCAGCTCAATCTCTTACAAGTATTGCTTCAAACGAAGAGGCCTATAATCTAATTGATGTCAACACAGATAACTGGTCATTCTATTCTAATGATGATTCTAAACTCTTTTATATTGATTTTGAAAAATTAACGTTTAACGTAAGTGATATCGTTGTAGTGGATCAAAAGGGAGAAGAGGTTTTCTCAGATGATGTGTTAGACCTTCCGGTTAATAGTATTTATGAGCTTGATCTCAATAAATTTGAGCCTGGAAAATATAGTGTTGAATTAAGAACTTTTACTGGAACTACTAAAAAGGAATTAATTGTAAAATAAGTGTAATTAACTCTTAGTTGAGAATAACTTATTCCAAAAAAAGGAGCTTCTGATACGATCAGAAGCTCCTTTTTTTGCTACTTACATTATAGCTCCTTTTCTTCATACTCCCTCTCTAAATCGATACTCAATTTTTTACTCCTCAATGCACTCTATTCGCAAGATGTTTTTTTAACTCTTTCAAAATGGTATTTACATCATAGATCTCCGCAGATATCGGATGAGCTTTTCCAGTATATTCTTGAATCAATAAAAACTGAGTGCTATCAATATTATCATCGTTAGGTATTTCGACAAAGGAAGCATCTTTTATATTTGTAAACTTACAAGTACCAAAAGGGGTGGTAATACTTTTATTGGTAATAACTATCTTATCAAGATCTGAGTTATTTTGTGAAGTATATATTGCAAAAGATGCAGTGGCAATCACCATTGTAAGCAATAGTAAACTGAAGCCTGACTTAATGTTCTCCACAAAACTTTTTTCGGATTTGATATAGTAAGTAATTAAAATTACAAAACTCAAAACCGCAAGCGCAGTGAAAAACAATACATTAGAGTCCCAACTATTTTTAGTTGAGAGAAAAGTAGAGGTGTACTCGTCCATAAAATCCCGATAGTTTTCAATATGCATTATACATGCATATTGAGTCATTTCTAAATACTTCTTTGGGGTTACTTCGCAGTAAAATTGAAATAAATTCAGATACTCAAAACAAGGGACGCTTGTGCTGAGTTTTTGCTGTAAGCAATAGTATAAAACTGGTACTTACAATTTTTTGAATACCCTTTCTTGGGGAGGAGTGAAACGTTCACTCGTAGGCATTCTTCTTATAGTTGACCTAAATGTAAAGCTATTTCTTGAATTTTCAGAGTATCAAGAAAATAGATGACTAGATAATGTGACATAATAAAAAAGGTAAATGTTCTTATATTCAGAACATTTACCTTTTTGTATTCAAACGATTAACAAACAAAGTGAAAAGTGAATATTAATCATTAATAATTCGTTTTTGTTGATCAAAAATAAATTCAGTTCTTCTGTTGACCTTATGTGCTGCTTCGTCACATTTTACACCATCGAGACAGCTATTCAGTAGAAAAGATTCACCTACGCCAACCGCAGTCACTCTTTCTGGCTCAATTCCCTGGCTCAACATATACATTTTCACTGCATCGGCTCTTTTTTGAGAAAGGTCTTTATTAAAAAGCTGTTTGCCTCTTGAGTCGGTATGTGAATTAACAGTGATGGCTGTATTTGGGCTTTTCTTCAATTGAACAATTATTTCGTCTATGGCTAGTTTAGACTCACTTGTTAATGCATACTTATTTAATTCATAGTAGATATTATTGGCAGTGAAAGACTTAGTAATTGCAGCATTGATGTTTGTGTTGATAGCCTCTGGAGCTTTCTTTATCAACTCACTTGGTATACCGCGACTTGTAAATATCTCTTCTGTCTGATTTATTTCAGTTGATGGTGTACTGATTTTGGCTTCAGCTGTATTAGCGATTGTAGTGCTACTTGATTTTAGATTATCATCTAGGATAATACTAGCGATTACAGGTTCTTCACTTGCTACAGAAGGAGTCATTATCGTTTCAATTTCTTGCTGATCCTCTTCGATAACTAAAGCGTCCATCTGTTGGTCTGAAAGCGTATTCATTACAATTGCATATTCATCGTATTGGATTAAATGCTTTACACTTACAATTCTTTGTACATTATTATATCCAGCTTTAGTGATCATCAGAAAATAATTGCTATCCGGATTAATACCGTACTTATGTCCCTTTTCGGTAGTTGCTATTGGTGATACTTTATGCCCTATCATACCTAAAGTAGCTGCAGAAAGGGAGTTGGCAATAATCACTTCATCCTCAATTAAACCTGTTTGTAATAAATTATTATTGATTTCTATCAAGCTAATATCTGATTCTTGTAGCGGAATGCCAGTTGCTTCGTCAAGGATTAGAAGGTTGGCAGTCAGCAGATCTGGATCTAAGGTAATCGCCTCCTCTTGTATTTGCCATAAATATAGATCATCTCCACCTTTGCCACCAAGTCTGTTAGATGAAAAGCATCCCTTATTTCCACCTTGCATAGTCATAAATCCAAAGTCATCTTTGTTTGAATTGAATGGATTTCCAAAATTTATAGGATTGGACCAAAGGTATTCTTCAGTAGGCTGGGCGTAAAATAAATCTAAACCTCCACAACCATTATGGCCAGTAGATGAAAAAACAAGTACGCCGTCTTCCGTTAGGTTAGGGAATACCTCGTCGTGTAAGCTATTAATTTCTGGTCCCATGTTTTGTGGCTTTTGCCAAATACCGTTCTCAAAAAACGAGATGTACAAATCCATTCCACCATAGCCATCAGGTCTCTCAGCTGCAAAAATTAATAAACTTCCATCTTTGGAAACCGCAGGATGGCAAGCACGATATTCTTCACTAAAGGGTAAATCTTCGGTCTGTTTCCATTCTCCATCTACAAATGTTGCAGAAGATAATTTCAAGTCATAAAGACCATCACCGTTTCTTTTTTTAGAATTGGTGGTATAGATCATTGAATTATCATTGTGATAAAATGAAATAGCTCCCTGATGGCGAGAATTATTGATTTTGCCAGGTAATTTAATTGGATTAAAGAAAAAATTCTCTCCCTCTTCAGCAGTATAGTATATGTTGGAATTGAGCATACTGAAAAATTTGCCAAGGAAATTATTCCTTTTCGGACGATTGGACGAGAAAACAAGCCCATTTTTGTGCAATGCCGGACTATAATCCAAATACTGGGTATTCAACGATATAATATTTTCAACTTCAATTGCCTGTTCATTAGCAGAAGGATCTGCTTTAATCGCTTCTATTGACATGATTAATCGGTCAAAGTCAGTCTGTGCTACTGTAGTATAAGTAATTGAAAGGCAGAAACTTAGTAGGAGTGATAGCTTGAATTTATTCATGTTAAATAAGTATTATTACAAATTATAAAAATCACTAATACATTTTATACTGTTATGTTTTTCATTTGTTTTGATTTCGAAGATTTTTTTTACTTTTACTCCTATTGGTCAAGTACTTAAGCACTTCTTTGCTTAAATTCACGAACTTTCTTCATTCATACTAAAATTACAATCTGATGATAAAAAGATTATGCTATTCATTATTAATACTATTCCCTCTAGGGCTTTTTGCTCAGGTGGAAGTGCAAGACGATTATTCTTTCGAACTTGACCACGGTGTTGATTGTACAGCGATTAAATCACAGGGAAACACGGGGACCTGCTGGAGTTTTGCTACCTCCTCTTTTTTGGAATCTGAGTTAATGAGAATGGGAGCGAAGGATCCAGACCTTTCAGAAATGTGGGTAGTCCGAAATATATATAAAGACAAAGCCCGTAATTACGTTCTCCGTCAGGGTAAAGCTAATTTTAGTCAAGGTAGCTTGTCGCATGATGTTATTGCTGCTGCAAAAAAACATGGACTCGTTCCCGAAGCTGCTTACTCAGGTTTAACTGAAAATGCAGCAAAACACAATCATTCTGAAATGGCAGCTGTACTAAAAGGGATGTTAGATGGTTTGCTTAAACAAAAAAGATTAAGCAATAAATGGATGAAGGTTGTTGAAAGTGCCTTGGATATTTACTTAGGCGAAGCACCTGAAAAGTTTGAATACAAAGGCAAGAAATACGATGCTCACACTTACGCTAAAGAATCTGGAATCAATCCCGATGATTATGTAAGCATTACTTCTTATACCCATCATCCTTTTTATGAGTCTTTCGTTTTGGAAATTCCAGATAACTATTCTAATGGATCTTTCTACAATGTTCCAATTGACGAGCTGCTGGCCGTAGTTGATAATGCAGTGAAAAAGGGATACTCTGTCGCTTGGGATGGAGACGTAAGCGAGAAGGGCTTTTCTGCAAAAGAAGGAATGGCGGTTTTGCCTGAAGATGAAAAACGCAAAGACCTTTACTCCAAACCAGGAAAAGAAAAATCTGTGACTCAGGAAATGCGACAAGAAACATTTGAAAGCTACTCCACCACAGATGATCACCTCATGCACCTTGCCGGTGTTGCACACGATCAAGTCGGTACTAAATATTACCTAATCAAAAACTCTTGGGGTGAAATTAGTGACTTCAAAGGCTACCTATATATGTCAGAGCCTTATGCACGCCTTAAGACCGTTGCCGTAATGGTTCACAAAGATGCTATCCCTGAAAGCATTGCTAAGAAAATGTTTAACTAAATAAGAATACCCCAACTAGCTATCTAGCTTGATGAATCAAATAGATAGAATATGTTATCTCGGACCTTGTCTTCAAGGTTCGGGATTTCTTTTTATTCTTTAAGGTCGATGACACACGGAAAAATTGGAATGTGAATGATCTTCTAACGGGAGCTTACAAAATCGGAAAAATGTTCTAATTCTAATTTTGATCCTGCCTGGCGCGGCTCGACAGCTTCACATTCTAATTTAAAATAGCCTTCTTTTATCCCATCCCCGCAAGCCTACGAGCCCACATTCCAACAAAAAAGGATATAAGTTCAACACTTTGTCGTTAATATTTGGTCATTAATCGCAAAAAGTAAACACATGTTACCGAAAAGTTAAATATTGTGAATATATTCAATAGGGGAGTAAATAATCCGGTGAATATTACTTTAGCAAAATTTAATAACGTTTAAAATCAGTTATCATGGAAGCTCAAATGCAAAAATCAAGCAACTATTCAGGGAAATCATTAGTTAAACTATTTGGAATCGGTATCGGAGTCGGAACTGTAGCAAGTATTGTTGTAGCAAATGTAGCTGTTGGACTTTTGATGGGATTAACTGCAACGTTTTGGATGGCAATCATTTGCCGTCGATGCCTAGCAGCATAATATTCATGATGGACTAAAAGAAAATATAAGAAAAACATAACCCCTTAAAATAGTATAACCTCAGAATGCAGAAAGCGGCTTCTTCGTGAGAAGAGCCGCTTTTCAATTTTAATTAAAGTATCGGTCAGAATAGCAATTTTTTACTTGTTGTTAGAATTGAAATGTCAATTTCAGTTTTTCCTGCAAGCACTTACCTTTAGTAGTAGCTTAGTTTTTTTATCAAAAAATCAGACTAAATTAGTATTGGTCCAAAATAGAAAAAGCGGCACCTTCAATCGAGGTGCCGCTTTTTAGTTAGACTTGCATTTGCAATCCTTCTTTGACTCTAAATGTTTCCTTTTAGTACTTCTCTCGAAATCACTAATTTCTGAATCTCCGAAGTCCCCTCACCAATCGTACAAAGTTTAGAATCTCTAAAAAATTTCTCTACCGGAAACTCCTTTGTATATCCGTATCCACCATGTACCTGAACTGCATCAGTAGCAATCTCCACACAAATCTCAGAGGCATAATATTTAGCAATAGCTGATTCCTTAGTCATCTTCTTACCATTGTTTTTCAGATAAGCAGCTTGGCGAGTTAGGAGCTCTGCAGCTTCAATCTTTGTAGCCATATCAGCTAGTTTGAAACTGATACCTTGGAAGTTAGCGATAGGTTGACCAAACTGGTGGCGTTCTTTCGCGTATTTTACAGAAGCCTCATAACTACCTTTTGCAATTCCTAATGAAAGTGCAGCAATAGAAATACGACCACCATCTAGAATTTTCATAGACTGGATAAAGCCTTCTCCTTCTTGACCGAGCATCTGATCTTTGTGAACACGTACGTTATCAAAAATCATTTCCGCAGTTTCTGAAGCACGCATGCCCAACTTGTCCTCTTTTTTACCACCAGTAAAGCCTGGTGTGCCTCTATCTACAACGAATGCAGTCATACCGTGGCTATCAAGCAACTCACCAGTACGTACAATCACTACAGCAGCATCACCTGATTTACCATGTGTAATCCAGTTCTTAGCACCGTTGATTATCCAGTGGTCGTCGCCATCTTTTTCAGCAACACATGCCATACGACCTGCATCAGACCCCGTATTGGATTCGGTCAAACCCCAAGCGCCGATCCATTCACCGCTTGCTAGTTTTGGCAAGTATTTTTTCTTTTGTTCTTCGTTACCGAAAGCTAAAATATGGCCAGTACAAAGTGAATTATGCGCAGCAACAGAAAGTCCGATAGAGCTACATACTTTAGAAATTTCTACAATCACGGTAATATACTCTTGGTAGCCCAATCCAGATCCACCATATTCTTCCGGAACCAACACGCCTAAGAAGCCATGTTCGCCAAGTTTGTGCATAACATCAACAGGGAAGTGTTGACTCTCATCCCATTTCATCATGTCTGGGCGAATGTACTTTTCTGCAAAATCACGGGCACTTTCCTGAATGATTTGCAAATTTTCTGAGTTAGCTGTGTGCATACAGTTAAATTAGTTTTTTTTGGTAAGTAGTTGATTTTGAGCAACTACCAGTCGATTTGTTTGGCAAATCGAACCTTAGGTTAAATTAATATATTTAGCTTTTGCCAAATAGAGACAAAGCTTGTCTTGTTCTAGCGGGGATTGAGATTGCAAATATACTATTTATTGCCTTTTTATATTAGTCCGAAACTGAACATAAAGACTTAGATATTACTTTCTGTTATTTTATCTTAATAGGGAGACAAAATGAGCGATTTTTCGCCACTTTTATAACGGATATTTGAGGGAAAGGTTGGAGGATTTGTAGATGAATTTGGGTACTATTATGGCTGAGGCCCTTTTGGAAAGTCAGTTAGGACCAAGACCGTTTAAATGGACTCCTAAATTAAATAAGCCAAGGGCATTAAAAAGGTAGACTTTTAAAGAAAGCTGCCTCGTTATTGTTGTTCCTTTGATTTATCTGTGTCATTCGCCTAGCTTTTGTTAATTTTACGAAAATTCAGCTTATGACTCGTGTTTAGATTATAGTCGTACGTAAACAAAAATAAAATAATGAACATTATTAATTTGCAAAATAAAACAACTGCCGAAAAAGGGAAAATTGAACTTTTTTGGTTTGAAGATAAAAGCATTGGCCTTCAAAGAACACTTTTTCATAGGATCACCATCCCATTGAGTTCCTTTGAATCAGGATTAGAGAAGGATACTAAGCTAGTTAAAACTAAAATAGTGGTTGATTGGCTAGACCTTAAGCTTAGAGACCCTTTGGAATTAGATAAGCTAATTTTAAGATCTTCTCCAGACGATGATCGCGATATTTCAATTTTCATTGAAGGGAAACATAATCCTTGTGACATTAAGAAGATGGCAATCAATAAAATAAGCGATAAGCTATATGAAATAAAATGTGAATTGGATATTGATTTTGAGTATGAGAAGGTAGCGAAGAATGAGACGTTTAAGTTTAAGACTGAAGTAGAGTTGGTAACGGAGGTAATAGGGTGAGGATAGTAGCAGGACGTGAGACAATAATAGGAGGAAGTCTGTCTTTTGAAAATTGATTGTTTGATCTAGGCCCTATGACGAAATAGACTTTTTGAATTGTTGAGGCGTCATTAGTTCCATCTTTTTAAATTGTCTATTAAAATAGCTTGAATTATTAAAACCAGAATTTAAAGCAATTTCAGACATTCTACAATCTTCATTTTCTTTAATTAGTTTTTTTGAAAACTTAATCTTTTCGGAATTGATGTAGTCAATCGGCGAAATGCCCAATGTATTTTTAAATTGCTTATGAAAATGGGAAGTACTCATACAGGCTGTTTTCGCCAAGAGCTCAATAGAAAGATCCTTGTTCGTTAAATTGTCTTTGATATACTTAATTACCGTTCCAATTCTAGTATCGTTGAAGATTTGATCAACATCATTCATAATCAACGACTTTGCTTTAGTTTGTAATAATCGAACAACCAACTCTTGAATCATTAAATCCAATAAAACATCTTTCGATTTATTGTTCTTCATAAAGGTGGATGTTATTCGTTCCACTAAATGATTAACCGCTGAATTATTAATTAAATGAGAAGCAGTATTATCAATGTTCCAGTTGTTATTCTCGTTTTCGATTGCGACATGTTGATTAAACTTCTGTACAACTTCACTAATTTTAATAGCGTCAATACCTAAGGCCAAGCACTGTGTTGGACTGCGCTCCGTAGCTAATGGAAAATCAATAACCATCTCCTCATTCATAGGTACAACAACAGATTCTCCAGGAAAAAAATCAAACGATTCATGATTTTTAAGATGCATCACTTTTTTTCCAGTTAGCATACTTGCAATGATAGGGAAGTTAAACTTTAGAGATACTTTTTCTGCTATTGTATGCGTCTCATAAATATTAAGCTCCGCATATTCTGCCGCATAAGTAGTTTTGTTTTCTACTAAGGTGGTCAGTTTCCTATTGTTCCTATGAAAGTTTAATAAAGAATTCATAATCAATAATACAAAATTTCGACCGATTAAAAGAATGGAATAGGTTTGTTCAACAAAATAATAGATATGTTCTAAGTTGATAGAGATTAATAAAATACTTTTATACTGTTAATTAAGTGCTTTGACTTAATTGGTTTAACATTAATCGATGAAGAATTTTTAGTTCAATTGACTAATTATTTGTCTTCATCCTTTTGGCTGGAGTCAAATAATTAGGAAAAGTGAGCTAAAAAGGCTCAGCGATTATACTATAA
>CAKZUK010000121.1 GCA_937921775.1 uncultured Saprospiraceae bacterium | reverse complement strand
CGTACAAGTTTCACCTGCAGGAATAGTAAGCGTACCATTTTCTGAGTTGTAATCAGAACCAACAACAGCAGAACCGTCAGCAGTAGTGAAATCAACAGTAACAGGAACAGTAGTAGCTTCGTCCAAGCAAACTTCAACAGTTGCTGAACCCGCTTCTTCTTGAACAGTTACATCAGAGATAGTAATACCTGGAGTATTAACTCCTGCACAAGTACAACCATCACTTTGGACAACATCCATCATTGTACTTGCATCTCCATCATTACAATTAGTCCCTGGTGTAGTAGGGTAGAAGTTGTTATTTGGAGCACAATCATTAGCATCACAAACGCCATCGTTATCAGTATCCTGGAAAGTACCAGAGCAGTTACAATTCGCATCGTAAACATCGTTGGTAGTACATTCATCATTATCATTACAAGATTGTCCAACATTAGTACAATCATCACAACCATCAGGAATACCGTCACCGTCAACATCAATATTATCATCAAATCCTTCACATTGGTCAACATCATTGCATACACCATCATTATCAGAATCGCTATAGAAAACAGTCACTTCATCAGTGAAACTACAGCCATCCAATGTTACTGTAACAGTGTAGGTAGTTTCTTCAGTAGGGCAAACTGTAATTTGTCCAAGATCAATATTATTTCCACTGAGTTTAATTGTGCCAGAGTCACCTGTACTCCATGCATAGCTAAGGTTATTATTGCTAGCAATTGGATTTCCACCAATCGTAATACAGTCATTAGTTCCACATACCTCTTGATCTGTGCCGGCGTCAACTACAATGGTTGGAACAGTAGTAATGTTGACTTGGTTAATTGCAGTACAACCTTCTGAGTCAGTGATGGTTACAGAATAAGTAGTAGCCGCGTTTGGACTAACAGTGTGAGAGTTAGTATTGCTTAGGTTATTTGACCAATTGTAGGACAAATTACCGGTACCGTTTGCTCCCGTAGCCGTTATTGTGGTTGATTCACCATCACAAAGGTTGTTGTTATCAGCACTTACGCTAGCTGTTAGTTGGCAGCAATCTTCTATTGTAACTGTAGCTGTAGCTTCACATACAACATCTTCGTAATAATTATTAGTGTTTCCTTGAAAATCTCCATAAACTGTCAGATAGAAATAGCCAAATTGTTGATAGAGCAAACTTATAGAACAGGAAGTATGAATAGCCGTGTTTACCTCACCATTTACTTCCCAATTCCATTGTACTGCATTACCACCAGATACATCATCTCCGGCATGGAAACAGACAACATCTCCAGTCTGTACGTTAGTATATTCTCCTATTAAAATAGTATTATATTTGCTGTAAACTTGAATAGTAGCATTGTTAGGGCCGCTATATATAGCACAAATATCTTTTACTTTACCTTCGCACACTTCTTCTCCGGCAGGAGTTGTGGTAACTAGTACTTGCTTGGTAACTGAATAAGTAAAAGAATAAGTTCCAGATTGCGTGTTAGAGTAACAGAATGCTCCATCAGCATTAAAATTCAAGTTGCCAGATGAAGGTTCGGTTACCAAGGTATATGGATTGTTAGGTAGGCCAGAAAGGTCGTCGTTAGTGGCTACGGTGTTACAAATTTCCTCATCCTTACAAGTGGTAAAACTTTCGTTTTGTAAACCATCAGTTGGATTTTCAGTTCCTAGACAAGTACAACCGTCATTTTGGATAACATCATTTTGAGTATTTGAATTTCCATCATTACAACTGGAACCAACAGCCGCAGGTAAACTAGGATTATTAGGTGCACAGTCTTCCAAATCGCAAATACCGTCACCATCTGAGTCACCTCCTAGTTGAGCACAAGGGTCGCAAGCAGTGATCGTAATTTGGAGTGTCTCCTCATTACATAAAAGTCCACCCAGATTATCTTGAGAGTAAAGTTGACTTACGATAGTGTAAGTACCAGTTTGTGGGTTCCAATTATCACCGTTAGAAACAGCAGGGTAGTTATAAGGCTCCACATTTTCTGTACGGTCATCACCATTTACAGAAAACTTGAAAGACTGATGGTCACCACTTACAGTAGCTTCTAAATAATTATTAGCAGGTAATTCACAAAGTTGGTAAGAACCTCCATTTTGAAGTGTTACCGATTGAGAACCGTTTGTGAGAACGATTGAGTTAATTGCTCCATCACAAGTAACAACACAATCATCAACACCTCCTGTTAAATTGATATTGATATCTCCTAAATGACCGTTTGAGCTAGGATTTAAAGAGATACTGTTACCATTAGTTGGTTGTTGAATCAAACTTCCAGAGTACCATGCAGATGCACCAAATTCATTGGTGTTACCAGTTGCGTTTGCTCCTACACCCAATTGAAAAGCAGCACCGAATGTCGAGATGGCAATTTTTGCACCTTCTGCATATTGTTTTCCTCTAAGGATACCATCAAAATGAGCGTAGTAATAAAAGGCATTAAGATCTGGGTTTAAACATCCATGTTGTTTTGGACTATTTAGTGGTGGAGTTTCTGTTTTTCCAGAAGCCCAAATTTCGAAATCAAATACTAGACTAGCATCAGTTTGATTAGTCCAAGTACCTGTAAAAACAGCAGTTCCATCAGAATATTCTGTTAGATCTGTATTTGAAATATTATAAAAGTCATCATAACCACCAATGTGCAGCCAACCACCATAGTTAATATTATTACTACAGTGTATAACATTACTTGCGGTACGGTTGGTACAAATATTACCAGTTGATGCAAGTGGGTTAATAACATCACAATTGGTCATGTCACCATTAAAGTCGCCATGTCCCGTTAGAGATCCAGAGAAAGTATACCAACCAGAAAGACCGTAGTCTCCATCTTTTGCATTTGCTCCAGATCCATACTGAAAGCCATATTCATAGCTTCCAGGGTTATGAGCAATGTTTAGCGTTTTTCCAGCATGCGAACCTGCACCATAGAAAAAACTATTATTGTTGTCTACTTCATAGAAGTCCCATTGAGTGTGGTCAACGCTAAGGCCATTTTCGTTTGGTTTAAAAGTTCTGCCAGACAAGGCAGACCATTGTGACCAATTTCGTTTGGCAATTAGTTTCACATCAATGTTCCACTTATAGTTGCTATCATCAGTCCGGTATACAGTTCCGGTGATAGTAGCAGTGCCATCACTGTTTTCAGTAAAACTAATACCACTACTTGTGGCAGTATACTGTTTCATACCTGAATCGTAATTCATCCATACAAGACGAGTATCAGAAATGTTATCTCCTAGGCCATGGTCACCTAGGATGCAGTTTAGTGATTGGGCTTTACTTTCGACAGTAAACAGGAATAGGGAAAGCAGTAATGCTATTCCCATTGTTTTTGACGAAAGTTTAAACCACTTTTTTTGATTTAGATACGTAAAGTTAGTTATCATGAAATTTTAATTAAGTTAGATCTTATTAAAAATTTTAGGTATATGTGTAAAAAAAATATTTTACAAATTTATTGAGGAGGGAGGAGGAAATTCCATGGAGGGTGGAAATAGGGGATTTGCGTTGCCAGTAGCAACGTAAGTTTTTAAAAGAATGAGAATTGTTCTGTTCGATAAACGCTTTATTTAAAGCGTTTTTTTGTGAGAGGGGGAAATGGTGTGTGTAGTGAAGATATTTCTGTATAAGTTCAGCTATCCTAGATTACAATTTTTGATCCATTTTAACACATATGAATGAAAGATTCAATTCTAGAGGGTTTATTTCAATTACAAGCATTTTGCTTACATATATACTAATATCAAAAACAACTCCAAGCTTGTAAATTTCTGACACAGATTCAGAAATAATTCTACTAAATTTTGACTCCTATCATTTTTGGATAAACACAATTGATGTGAAATTAATTGATAGTTAGATTGTTATACGTAATTGATTTTTATATATGGTTTTGTGTTTTTTTTTATTAAAAAAATAAAGGAGGTTTTGGATGTCATTAATTTTAAATTCATAGAAAAACTGGGAATCGTACTTTTTTATGACGGAGAAAGTCGTGTTAATTAAGGGATGAGTCCATCGTTTGTAGTTGTTTTGTTTGGGTTTTGTGTGACAATAAAATGAAAGGGCCTTCAGTTGACTGAAGACCCTTCGAGATTATAGTAACAAGAGGCCATTAGGCCTGCATTCTGTAAAATCTATCGTTTCAAGAACTTATAAACTTTCGATTTTTTTGAATCGTCAAAATTCAAACGTACGAAATAGGTACCTATACTCAAATTGTTAAGGTCGTAAACTTGCTTGTTCGTCTCTGTAGTCATTCTTAATATATCTATTAATTGTCCAATGCTGTTGTAGATTTCAATAGTCGCATCTACCTGTAAGGTTTGAGCTACTTCAATATTAAGAACATCATTACTTGGATTAGGATATAAAGTTAAACCACCTAAGTCATCCTGTATATTTATTGTTAATGTATTAGAATAATGTAGAGTTTGCAGACCAATCGCTTTGATTCTGTAATAATGGGCCCCTTCTTTTAGAGAGTTGTCTATAAACGAATAGTGATTGTTGAAAGTACTCAATCCAGCTCCATTCACATTTCCAATCGATTCAAAGTTTTCATTATTAAAACTATATTCAACATAAAAATTGTAAATATCGTTTTCTTCATTCGTCGACCAATTTAGCTCCAAGTCTTTTTGTTCATTCATGATGGACCCTGTGAAGTTCATAATCATTGGAGATGTACCACATAAGTCTGGATTGTATGGAATGATTTCAACTTGTACAAAGTTACTTTCAAAATAACTGTTACATCCAACTCGTCTAGCACAACGAACAAAGAGCGTAGTTTGAATCAATGTTCCAGGATAATAATAGGCTGTATTGCTATTCGGAATTTCTTCCCATTCACTACCTCCAACAGGACCACCTCCTGTAATTGATTTTAGCCAAATATATTCTAAGTCACCGCTTCCGCCATTGGGATTTGTAGTATTAATCAAAGTATCGGCAGGGAAACCAGCACAAACAGTTTGAGAGTATCCAATCATACCTCCATCGTTCACATTGTTGCAATTTGGCGAGATGCCTGCATCAAAGGAAAAGTCATTTGCTTGGCCAGGAACAATAGTAAAGGTAGATGTTTTCCCCGTTGTAGGATCAGGGTCACTATCGATGGAGTCATCTGATCCCTGATTACTTGGTGAGAGAGTATAGGTGGAAGGAATCCCAGGGTGAACAAATTGTATGTAATATTCACCCGGTTCTACACATTCAAATTGGTAATTTCCAGCAGTATTTGTTGTTTTAAAATCAACAATATAGTCATCTGCATTACATGGAATTCCATCAGGGCCGGTAGAGAATAGGCGAACCAGCACATTGGGAAAACCTCCATCATTTATATTCTGAATACCATCCTTGTCTAAATCGTACCAGACAAAATCTCCAATATTGACACAACCATAAAATCCAGCATCAACAGTTGGGTCATAGTCGCCATTCGTTAATGTATAGAAACCTGTCATGCCGGTATCTTCATTTGCATCACTATCAAGCGATTCATCAACACCAGTATCCTGAGAAGTTGGGTTGTACCCATCAGGTTTTTCAAAAGTGACTTTATAAGTTCCTGCTGGAAGGCCATCAAACATATACATACCAGTAGCACCTGTGTACATCATTCTCATAACTGCTGAACCACTTAATGTTGTTCCTGTTAAAGTTGCTTTTACTCCTTCTATTCCAGGTTCCCCCGGATTTTGGACACCATTTTTATTCAAATCTTCCCAAGCAAAGTTTCCTAATTTGGCAGGATCAAGTAGGGTGACGCTTGAAGTACAAGTACATCCACTTGCGTCTGCAACAGTTACGGTATAGGTGCCGGCACTTAAGCCAGTTGCATCTGCTCCGTTTTGGCCATTACTCCAGTTGTATGTTACTGGACTAGCTCCACCAGATACACTTGCGTTAGCTGTACCGTCATTACTGCCAAGCGTACTAATGTCAACACCTTCATTATAACTACTGCTTACAATCGCGGAACAACTTGTAATCCCATTTGAGTTAACCACAAAAGAGCTACTAGTTGTGCAATTATTTGCATCCGTTACGGTTACGGTGAAGGTACCTTCTGATAGGTTAACTAGAAATGGACTATTTGCTCCAGTATTCCAAGCGTAAGTGTATGGAGCAGTACCACCTGAAGGAGTAGCGTAGACTTCTCCGTTGGATGCATTGGTACAACTTTCATCAGTACCGCTAAGTACTACAGATAATTCAGTTGGTTCAAGAATAATACCTGAGGCAGTTCCAGAGCACCCTTCATCATCAGAAACGGTCACCATATAAGTGCCAGCAATCAAACTATTAAGAACGGCAGTTGTAGCCCCAGTATCCCATATATAGGTATAGTTACCAGAGCCTCCAGAAACGTTTGCAGTAATGCTACCATCGCTAGCTCCATTGCAAGAAACAAAAGTAGGACTAGTAGTCACGTTAAGTGATGTACCCATTTCAACTGTTGTTGTCGAAGAAGTGCTTGTACATCCACTCGCATCAGAAAGAGTAAGCATATAATTACCGGGTGCAAGATTGGAAAGGTCCGCAGAGGTTTGACCGTTGTTCCATAGGTAACTATAGGGGGGAGTACCTCCTGATACAGTTGCAGTAGCTGTACCATCATTGCCTCCTCCACAGGTTTCATTAGTTGATGAAATGCTTAGATCAATAGCATCAGGTTGATCTATAGTAGCAGAAGCCGTTCCTGAGCAGCCATCAATGTCTGTTATTGTTACAGAATATGAACCTGCAGCAATTCCGCTAATTGTTCCAGTGGTCGCAGCATTATTCCATAAATAAGTATAAGGAAGATTGCCACCAGTTGCACTAGCGGATGCTCCTCCGTTTGAAAGACCAAAACAACTTGGTTGAATTAAATCTAAAATTGAAACGATGAGGACAGAGCCTTCGGTAATATTGATTGACCCTGTTGTCGAACAGTTGTTGGCGTCGGTAGTTGTTACGGTGTAGGTACCAGCCGAAAGCATATTGTTTACAGGTCCATTGTTATTGTTATCCCATGAATAAGTGTATGGTGCGGTACCACCTGATACCGTTGCAGTAGCTGTACCATTATTTGAACCACCACATGAAATATCAGTGCCACTTAGTTCAAGGTTAAGTTGTGATGGTTGAGAAATATTGACCGAAGCCATTCCGCTACATCCTGAGTCATTATCAGTAATAACCACTGAAATTACACTAGGTGATAGGCCTGTCGCGGTTTGAGAGCTTTGACCATTTGACCAAGTATAGGAATAATTTCCAGATCCACCTGAGGCAGATACCGAAGCTGATCCGTCGTTTCCTCCAAAGCAAGAAACGTTGATACTATTATTTATTTGGACGGCAAGATTGCCACCTTCGTTAACAATAGTAAGGGTTTCTACACCATAGCATCCAGTACTATTTTCAACAGTGACCTGATAGTCTCCATTTGCTAGGTTAGTCGCAGTTTGAGTAGTTTGGCCGTTACTCCAGCTGTAGGTAAAAGTACCAGATGTACAAGGTGTGGCAGTAGCACTACCAGTGTTGCCAGTGGAACAGCTAGCGTTGGTTGGAGAAATAGCTATAGAAAGTTCATCTGTTGCTTCAAGCGTAATGCATTCAGTGTTGGAGCAACCATTTGCATCAGAAACGGTTACACAAATTTCACCAGGAGGAAGACCTATTGGATCTTCTGTTCCTGTTTGTCCGTCACTCCATTCAATTACGAAAGGAGCATCACCAGTCATAATACTTACATGTGCAGTTCCGTCATTTCCGCAGCAGCTAGCATCTGTACCACTTAGCATCAACCAAACACCTTCAGGAGAGATTTCAACTGTTTCAGAGGCTGACATTTGACAAGCATCCGAATCGACTACAGTTACTTCGTAGGTCCCCGCTGAAAGATTTGGATTTTTATAGCCAACATAACCATTGCTCCAGGTGTAAACGTAAGGCGGATTACCTCCGCTAGCAACTACCGTTGCAGAGGCATCTTGGCTTCCGCTACAAGTTTCAAAACTAGAGGTTGTATAAATTGATAATCCGGATCCTTCTGAATCGATAGAAGTACTACTTGTTTGAGAGCAGCCTTTAGAATCAGTGACGGTTAAGCTATAGGTGTCCGGAATAAGGTTGTTGATATTCGAAGTAAATGCATCATTGCTCCATGTATATGCATAGGGTGGATTGCCTAGCATCACAGAACTGTTGGCGCTGCCATCGTTGCCTGCACAGGTGGCATCTGTACCGTTTATAGAAACTACGATACCGTCAGGGTGTAATTCAATAATTGCGGATGTTGTAGCTGTACAACCTGAATCGTCAGTAACGGTGACGATATAGGTTCCAACGTCAAGGTTGTTGGCAAGGGCAGTTATTTGTCCATTAGGCCATAGGTAAGTATAATTACCAGAGCCATTGACTCCAGCTACTTCAGCATATCCGTTGGAGCTTATGTCGCAAGTAGTGAATTCTTGATCTATGATGGAAGCACCTAGTGAAGAGGAAGAGGTTCCACCAACTGAGACTGTATGGATAGTCACACAGCCTGTGAAATCAGTTACAAATACAGATACAAGGCCAGGTTGTAAGTCGCTTGCATTGTCATCGGTTGAGCCGTTGTCCCATAGATAGGTGTATGGGCCAACTCCTCCTGATACAGTAACGGAGGCAGTGCCACCAATCGCACAATTCGCGTCAGTAGCAGTCATAGTTGCGATGATATCTGTTGGTTCGAATAAAGTAGCAGACCCAGAGATGATGTCGTTTGCGGAGTCTGTAATAGTTACCGTGTAAGTTCCATCGCCAACACCTAGGAGATGAGGAGCGGTAGAGTTTGTTTCATCATCCCATAAATAATAGTAAGGTGGTACACCTCCGCTTACTTCGGTGTAGATCGCTCCGTTGGTAAAATTGAAGCAGCTTGGATCTTGAGTGTTAAGGGTCAAACCAAGAGTAAGTGCTTTGTTTTTGGTGAGCTCACAGAGTGATTTATTAGTAGGAGACTCGTGATTGTGGTTGCTTGCAAGTAGATTTCCGAATAGGAAAAAGAAACAAAAAATCCAATTTGCAAATAGTACGGTTTTTGTAATGTTCGGTTTTTTCATGAGAATATTGATTATTGTAATAGTATAATAACAACAGCAGCTACCGTGGTGTGGTGCAATGAAAGGCATGACTTGCTTAGTTGCATGCAGTTATTTGCTTTGTTTCAACTGAAAGAAACAAACGAATAGCTAAAAAATTATGTCAAAATTGGTGTGCAATTGAGCTTAATTCTGTTTTGAAACTAATTGAAAATTAGCTCCAAATAGATATCAAGTCTTAGGAATTGAAGAACGTAAAGTGTTGAAATCAAAGAATTCCAAAAGTTAACGTTATTGATCTAAGACTGATAAAACAGGTTTTAGTCTGAATTAAGCTTTCTGCTTTTTTGATAAACGATATTAGGCTGGGTAGAGCTAAAATTACTCTAAAAAATATAGTTCGTAAACAATTGCATTTTGGGGGAAAATGTTTTCGTAATTGCTTATTGGCAAAGATATATAAAATGATCAAAAAGAACAATATGTCTATGGTTAAATCATTTTCCAGTTTTACGACAGCAACTTGAGTATGTTTCTTATTTGTATAACTTGTTGAATTAGAGAATCTTGGGTGTCGTTGTTTATGACAAAATCAGATCGTTTAATTTTCTCTTCCTGGGGGAGTTGTTTGTCTATTCTAGCGAGTACTGCGTTACGGGCCACGTTATCACGTTTCATAACTCGCTCAATACGTAACTCTAATGGCGCAGCAACCGTAATAATTTGGTCTAGGTGTTTGTAGCTACCTGCTTCAAATAGGAGAGCAGCCTCTTTTAGTGCGAAAGGGACTTCTTCTAGATTATTGAACCAATTTTGGCTGTCCTTTGCAACGGCAGGGTGTACCAGTGAATTTAGTAGAGCGAGCTTGGCTGTATCGTTAAAAACTATTGAGGAAATATGTTTTTTGTTTAGGCTTCCGTCATCAAGATAGGCTTGATCTCCAAGTAAGGTTTTGATTTGCTTTACAAGCGCTTGATCTTCGGTCATTAATATTTTAGCTCGATCATCAGCGTAATAAACGGGGACATTGAGCAATTCGAATAAGCGGCATACGGTTGTTTTACCAGCTCCAATGCCACCAGTGATACCTACTTTTAACATGAGGGTTTATTTTTTTTCTTTGATTGAAAGTAAAGGAGAATCACAAAGAAGAGAAAAAATTAGTCAAATTCTCTCTTTTCAAAGGTATTAACGTAAGGTATTTGACTCAAATCTTTTTAAAGCTGAACCAAGATTTAGGATTGATATAGAATTTTACTAATTTGTATCTACCAAGCTATCACGATCAGTAGATTAGAATTTTTAGCTAATTAAATATAAATGTTTTGAAAGCAAACTTACACTTTACCTGGATATTCTTAGTACTAGGGCTAATGGGCTTTTCGAGTCTGCAAGCACAGGATATTCACTTTTCTCAATATTATAATTCTCCGCTTAATGTAAGCCCTGCGCTCACTGGAATTTTCAGAGGAGATTTTCGTTTTATAGGGAACTATAGAAACCAATGGAGTTCGGTGCCGGTAGATTATAATACTTTCTCAGGATCATTTGATATGCGTTATTCACATAAGATGATTGAAAATGGTTTTTTTGGAGCTGGTATTATTCTCAACTCTGACAAGGCGGGTGATTCTGAATTGGGATTAAGTCAGGTGATGGTGAGTTTGTCTTATTCTCAAGTAATGAATGAAAGCAATATTTTTACTCTTGGGTTTCAAATAGGGGCAGGACAGCGTTCTTTTAAACCCGATAAACTGCAATTGGGAAATCAGTTTGGAGATATCTTTCAGGCAACTAATCCTACAGGTGAAAATTTTGGAAATACTAGTTCTGCCTACACCGATATTAGTACCGGACTTAATTGGCACTTTCAGCCAGACGGAGGAAAGAGTTCCTTAGATCTGGGAATGGGAATTTTTCATTTGAATCGTCCCAAGCAAAATTTTATGGAAATAGGAGGAGATAGTAATTTGCCCATGCGTTTTTCAACTTATGCGATTGCTGAAATTGCAGGACCAGATAAATTGAGTTATTTAATCCACGCAATTGGACAGGGAGAAGGAGCGTTTAATGAGGGCCTTGTTGGTGGTGGTGTTAAGTATTGGTTGAGTCAACAAAGAGGAAAAGAAATGGCCATCCAGTTTGAAACCTCCTATCGTTTTGTGGGTCCACAAGATGCCGTCATTCCATCAGTGGAAGTGCATTATCTGATGTGGAAAGTTGGCTTTAGTTATGATGTTAATCTTTCAGGATTTACAAGGGCAACCAACAGTAGAGGAGGTCCAGAACTTTCTATTGAATATATCCTGACAAAGGTTGGTCCGACTAAAGAGATCAAAGCTTGTCCGATTTTTTAAATAATGTAATCTTGAATCGCCTACAATCCTTTTGAATATATGAGAGTTATTCTTTTGATTTTTATTGCTGTTTTTTTGAATGGTACATTGCTGAATGCACAGACTATGAAAGCCTATATAAAGGCTGGCGACAAAGCATACAAGGAAAAGAATTATAGCGTGGCTTTGGAATATTACAGAGAGGCGATGGAATTCAACGATAAGAAACCTGAGCTTTGGTATAAATATGCCGAAGTAGCAAGAATGTACAATGCTTTCGAGATCGCTGAGTTATACTATAGCCGAGTTCTGTCGAACACAAAAAAAGATAAATTTCCACTAACAACTTACTGGTTAGCAGTTATTTATAAAAATACGGGTGATTACGAAAAAGCGAAAACGCATTTTAATAAGTATATCAACTCTGAGCTAGCTAATCAAGAATATGTTGCTGAAGCGAAACGTCAAGTTACCAGCTGTGACTTTTCCATTGAATTAGTTAACGACCCAGTTGATCTCAAGATTAGTCAACTAAATAAACGAGTAAATACTTCCTACTCAGAATTTGGCCCTTTGCTAAAAGGGGACACACTTTATTATTCATCTTTTCGATTTAAAAACAAGGACGATGAAAATGATCCACCTCGCCGAATTAGTAAAGTATTAGCATCCATCAAAGGTGCAAAAGGAAAGGCACTGCCACGGAAATTTAACGATAGTGAAAAGCTAACCGCTCATACAGCTTTTAGTAAAGATCAAAAACGAATTTACTTTACCATCTGTGAATATGAAAATAGTGTAGCGATTAAGTGCCAACTTTTTTATCGCGAAAAAGATAAACGAAAACGCTGGATTGTAAAACCTAAAAAATTACCTGAGTCAATTAATGACGGAGTTTCTACAAGCACACATCCTTGCATTGGTTACCATAAAGATACTGGAAAAGAAGTCCTGTACTTCGTTTCTGACAGAGCTGGAGGAGAAGGCGGACTTGATATTTGGTACACTGAAATTAACGGAAAGAAATTTTCAAAACCAGTCAACCTGAAAGATGTGAATACAGAAGGAAATGAAGTCACTCCATTTTTTCATAATGAAACACAGAGTCTGTTTTTTAGCTCCGACTATCATCAAGGAATGGGAGGCTATGATATTTTTTATTCAAAAAAGAATGGAACAAATTGGGATGAAGTTACCCATACGGGCTATCCTTTAAATAGTAGTTACAACGATTTGTACTACATGTTAATTCCGGATTCAACGCAAGCATTTTTTGCATCAAATCGACTAGGGTCTATGTACCTTGAAAAAACAAATAAAGCCTGTTGCAATGATATCTATAAAGCCACCTTTGCAATTGATAGTAGCAACATCATTGAAAAACCTCCAGTGGAAGATTCTTTAGTCGTGGTCGTTGATGTTCCCAAAATTGAAATAGAATTAGAGCTTCCTCCAAAGCCAGTTCAACCTAAAGTTCCTACCACCTTGGAAGACTTCCTTCCGCTCGCTTTATACTTTCATAACGATGAACCCGACCGTCGTACTCGTCGAACGACAACAAAAAAGTCATATGAGGAAACATTTTTTTCTTATTACAGTTTGAAAGATGAGTACAGAACAGAATACCCTAAGCCTCTACCGGAAAATGATCGTTATTCCGCCGAAGATGAGATTGATTACTTCTTTGAAAGTAAGATAAAAAAAGGCTACGATCACTTAAATTTGTTTTCTGAAATTCTGTTGGTGAGATTAGAGGCAGGAGAGCGGGTTGAAATTTTTGTTAAAGGATTCACCAGTCCTCGAGCAAAAAGCGATTACAACCTTTCACTAGGTCAGCGAAGAATCAGTAGTGTACGCAATCATTTTGCGATCTGGCGCGGTCAAACGTTTAAGGCATATCTTGATGCTGGACAATTGATAGTTTCTGAGCGCTCATTTGGTGAGACTACCGCTTCCTCCACTATAAGTGATGACTTATATGATCGAAGAAACTCCATTTACCATCCTGCAGCTGCAGAAGAAAGAAGGGTTGAAATCGTTGAAATCAAACGTAATTGACGCTTTTTAGATTCTTTAACATATTAATAAATTTTAATGTGACTTTTATTTATGTTATCGTAAGTTTTTGATGTATATTTGCAGCTTAGGATCTTAACTTTTAAGGTTTACTTTTTCCTGGTAAAAACTCTTCTCAAAAGTCATCCCAATTAAATAGGAATTTTCCCCTAAGGGAATCTATAAATTGACTTAATTGAAAAATCGATTTAGTCAAAAAAGATTAGAAATTTAATGGTCAATTATTGAATTGATCAATGAATACGTACGTTTTGGAATGAATATTGTAAAGAGTTTATATGTATTTCTTTTTTAAATTGAAATATTATCTCACCCATAAAGTTATAGTCCCACATACAAATCTGATTGCAAAAATAAATTGGTTAAGAATCCATTTTCTTGCCTCTATCTTCAATCGACTAAACTGTTCGTGGCGATGTTTAAAAATGTTATCGTAGGTTTTTTCTTCTGCTTAGCAGCCTTGAGTAATCTCTGTGCTCAGGTCACTTGTGATTTTAGTTACACTCAAAATTCAGGCTGTGTCCCTCTACCCGTAAATTTTTGTGATTTATCAAGCTCTACTGCTGGGGGTATTATGTCTTGGGACTGGGATCTTGGAGGTGTACCCTCTAGTGTAGAATGTCCCTCTAGGATTTATGGCTTAGCTGGTACCTATACCGTTTGCCTAACGGTTACTGATGTAGCAGGAAATACTGGAACTACTTGTAAAACAGATTTGGTTGACGTCTACGAGCTTCCTGTTGCTGATTTTTATGGTGAGGAACTCGCGGGATGTACGCCGCTTGAAGTTACTTACTATGACTTATCTGTTTCAGAAGATGGCATTATCACCGATTGGTTTTGGGACTTTGGAGGATCTTGTGGAGCTATAGTCGGCGATGGATCCAGCCCTGCGGCTACCTGTACTTATGTAATTCCTGATGCTTACATCATTAGTTTGACGATAACAGATAATAATGGCTGTATTGGTTTTGTTTCAAAACCTGATTATATTAATGTAAGTGAATTACCTGAAATTTTAGTTGCTGCTACAGATACCTTTGATTGCACAGGAACGAACTTCAACGTTAGTTTTACAAATAGTAGCGATGTGGGTTCTATGTCTTTTGAATGGGATTTTGGAAATGGTGAGACTTTTTCTGGGCCATTCCCACCTCCGATAGCTTATGATCAATCTGGTTCTTACACGGTTACCGTTGTTGGAACAGATAATATGTCGGGCTGTTCTAACACTTATGTTTTAGAAGATTATATCAATGTGGGTTATCCAATGGATTTCAGTTACACTCCAGAAAGTGGTTGTGAAGATTTGACTGTAACTTTTACCGATGAATCTATTTTTCCAGCAGATAATGTTATTTGGGATTTTGGAGATGGAAATATGAGTACTGCCGCTAATCCAACACACATCTATACAGAACCCGGTTGTTATACGGTGATGTTTACTAGATATGTGGATGGTTGTGTTTCTTCTGAATTTGCATCCAACTGTATTTTTGTTTTTGAAGAACCAGATGTTTGGTACACCAATGATAATTTGATTGGCTGTGATCTTCCACACGTTGTGAACTTTACGGGAGGTTCTTTTGTAGCAGACACTTGGTCTTGGGATTTTGGAGATGGGAATACATCTAACCTTCAGAACCCAACACACTTTTATACGACTTTTGGTGAATTCCCAGTTGTATTGACTGTTACTAGCCCAAATGGTTGTTCCAATGATACACTAATCAACACGATCATTGTAGAAGAGCTCCAAGCAAATATTGTTAATTCTAATTTTGAAGGTTGTGCTCCTTTAGAAGTTACGCTAGAAGATAACTCTACCTCTATAACTCCCATTACAAGTTGGGAATGGGAAATTGTAGATGGCGCAAACATTTATTCATCCACAGATGAAATGCCTACCTTCTCTATTGCTGATACGGGCGTGTATACCATAACGCTGATTGTTACCAATACTTTGGGATGTACAGATACTGCAACCTTTGATGGAGCAGTACAAGTCGGTTTTCCTCCAGAAGTAAATTTTGTAGCAAGCCCGACTGAAACCTGTATCGAAATTCCCATTCAGTTTACCGATTTAACTCTGGGCGATGTAGATGAATGGTTTTGGGATTTTGGAAATGGAGAGTTTTCTGTTGAACAAAACCCTGAATATTTCTATACGGATACTGGTTATTATGATATTAGTCTGATTGTCATCAATAATGGTTGTGTCAATACAATTTCGTTTGATGATTATATACACGTCATGTCTCCTGTGGCTTCTTTTGAGGTGATTAATTTTTGTGAGGAACCAGATTTAAGATCTTTTATTAATACGGCTATTGATGCAGATTCAGTCTTTTGGGATTTTGGTGTAGTTGGAAGTACTACAGATACGACTAGTGTTTATTCTCCTCAGTTTACTTTCCCCGGTCCCGGAATTTATATTGTTTCCCAAACCGTTTTTAATGCAGAAACGGGTTGTGATCATACCACTACTGCGGAAGTACAAATTACTTATCCTCAAGCTATTTTTGGCGTTAATCCAAGTACCGGTTGTGCACCTCTGACAATCAACTTAATTGATCAGTCAATAGATGCAATTGCTTGGGAATGGAGTTCTCCTAATGGAAATATTTCAAACCCAAATATTGCAAACCCAACCATTATTTTTTATGGGCCGGGAACTTATACAGAAAATATAACATTAATTGTAACTGACATAAACGAGTGTCGAGATACCACCGTTTTTTCTGATACACTTTTGGTAAATGATTTGGTAGTAGACTTTACTTCAGATATTACAACGGGCTGCGCACCTTTAACTGTTCAGTTTGAAGATATTTCTGTAAATGATTGGTTTGCTGATATCGTGTCATGGTCATGGGACTTTAATGGTTTAGGAACCTCAACAGCTCAAAATCCAAGCTTTACATTTGATAACATTGGATTGTATGCAGTGACGCTTACAGCTACAGATAGTTGGGGCTGTTCCCACACGATTACAAAAACAGATTATATAGACGTTACTTTACCTGTCGCATCATTTGTGGTAGATAGTTTGAGTTGTACTGATAATGGAATTCCATTTACCAATACATCTTCCGGAGCTGGTTTAAGTTATGCTTGGTATTTTGGAGACGGTGAAACTAGTATTGATGAAAATCCAATACATGCTTATGATGCAGAAGGTTTGTATTCAATTTGTCTTGAAATAACGGATGTGTATGGTTGTCAAGATACCTATTGTTTTAATGATTTGTTGATTGCTGATCCAGTAGCTAGTTTTACAGTAGATTCTACATTTGCTTCTTGCCCGCCACTTCCAGTTAACTTTATGAATACTTCAATTAATGCTAACGCTTATAATTGGAATTTTGGAGATAATAGTGGTTTATCAACTTTAGTAAATCCAACCCATATTTATACCGTTCCTGGTGTTTATGAAGTAACTTTAATTGCGAGTAGTACGCCAACTTGTTCGGATACATTAGTGGTTGATGACCTCATTGTTTTGGAAGGTCCGGAAGGGGAGTTTTCCTTTTCGATTGATACTACTTGTGCACCAGCTGAAGTTACTTTTACAGCTACCTCTGTTGACTTCTATACCTATATCTGGGACTTTGGAACAGGGGTACTTGACTCAAGTGATAGCCCATTGCTTTCGCAAACAATTACCTTTGTCTATGATGAACCTGGTACTTATACACCAACCTTGAGTTTCTTAAATAATTCAGGTTGTTTCAGAACTCTTCCTTCGATTGGAGATGTATTTGTTTCCGGACTGGATATTGACTTTATAGCATCTGAAACTTCCTTATGTGGAGATGATCCCGACGGTGTATTCTTTTCGAATATTATTAATACTACGGAGCCGATTGTTGGAGTAGAATGGATATTTGAGAATGGAGCTCCTGCAACTTCTACTGCATTTGAGGTAGTGGTAGATTATGCTTTACCCGGTTTTCATGATGTTACTTTTATTGCGCATTCTGAGTTTTGTTCTGATACTATTGTAAAAGAAGAATATATTAGAGTGGGGGCTGTCCCAGTTGCTGATTTTAGTATGTCTCAAGATGCAGGATGTGATCCTTTGCTTATTAATTTTACGGATATGTCAACTGTAGTAACAGGAGATGTAACTGGGTGGAACTGGGATTTTGGAGATGGAACAAGTTCAGATTTAGAAAATCCGGCTCATGTTTTTAATGCAGGAATAAATATCCCAGTGACCTTGCAAGTTTTCTCAGATGCAGGTTGCGAAGATACTACAGAAGATCAAATTACGGTTTATCCCTTGGTTAATGTGAGCACAGGAGAAGATCTGGCAATATGTATGGGAGAGCTTACCCAATTGCAGGCAACTATTTTTGGTGATACAACTGGAATGAATTTTTACTGGACACCAGCTACAAATTTGAGTTGTGTAAACTGTTTGGATCCTTTTGCTAGTCCCAACGATACCACAACCTATACCTTTGTAGTTTTTAGTCCGGAAGGATGCCAGTCATCTAGTGAAGTAACAGTGGCTGTCAAGCCATACGCAGTACCGGTCATTGATATTTCTTCGGATACTACTATTTGTGCCAACGAAATAACTCAGATACAAGTTAGTGCTGGTCCTGATGTTGATATTTATTCTTATCAATGGGATACTGGCACTCCGGGGTTAAGTTGTTATGATGATTGTTTTAACCCCGTAGCTTCACCTTTAGAAAATTCAACTTATGTTGTCACGGTTACTTCTGTGCAAGGTTGTACTGCCATTGATTCTATGTCTGTAGATATAGTGGATCAGTTTCAAGAATTTGCAGGGGATGATGTTACGATTTGTGAAGGAGATTCGACAAGCTTGCTAGCTGACTTTGGTAATGAGCCATATTGGACTGTTTCAGATGGACTAACCTGTGCTTATTGTCCTGATCCAATTGCTAGCCCTGATACCACCGTAACCTATGTAGTGGAAGTTATTACAGATATAGGATGTACGGTTGTCGACATGGTTACTGTCAGTGTAGTTGACTTTGAGGATGTGAGTGCGGGAGATGATCTTATAGTTTGTCTAGGAGATGTCGTAACGCTAAACGGACTTGGTGAAGGAGCTATTTCATGGTCTCCGTCTAGTTCATTGAGTGACGCTCAGATTTTAAACCCAGAAGCCCTTCCGAGTAGTACAACGACCTACTACATGACTGTTACAAATGGAGATTGTATTATAATCGATTCGGTAGAGGTTTTAGTAAATGAAGAAACCATAATAACTGCAGAGGATTTAACTATTTGTGAAGGGGAGGAGCTTGTATTAGGAGTTGAAGGACAGGCAGATAGTTACTCTTGGAGCCCTGCTGAGTTGTTCTCGGATCCAACGGCTGCTAATCCTGTGATAACATTAAATGAAACAACTGAGTTCTCTGTGGTGGCTTCTCTGTCAACTTGCGAGCCAGCTACAGCAGCGTTTACAGTAAATGTAAATCCAAGTCCAGATTTTTATCTAGAGCAGATGCGATACTATTTGCCGGGAGAATCGATTACTTTGTTGCCAAGGAATTTTGATACTGGAAGCTTTACTTACGAGTGGTCGCCATCGGCAGGTCTTAGTTGTAGCGATTGTGCAAGTCCAAGCGTTTTGTCGCCTGAAGAAAACACAACTTATACGTTGACTGTTATCAATGAAGCAACCGGATGTATTTATATTACTGAGGTGAATTTAGTAGAGTTAACATCATGTAGTGATCGGTTGGTAGGTGTTCCAAATGCCTTTTCACCAAACGGAGACGGAGTGAATGATGAATTGGAATTGATTGTTTCGCCAACGATTGACGAAGTAACTCTATTTCAAGTGTTTAATCGTTGGGGAGGGATAGTTTACGAGTCAAGAGATAAGTATGGAAGTTGGGATGGTAAGTTTAAAGGTGATTTGCTTCAGGAAGGGGTATATGTTTATGTACTCAAATTTGAATGTGTATTGGATAATAGCACTGTCACAAAGAGCGGAGATATAACGATTATTCGCTAGGGTTTATAGACATAAAATTGCTGTCTAAACTAGACAAAAAAGCACGAAAGATATTTTCTTTCGTGCTTTTTTTATGCCATAAAATGACTAAAAAAAGCAAGTATATCGAAAATATACTATTCGTATTGAATTGATTAGTATTCATTTGTTATTTATGAAAAAAGTACATTCAAAAAATAGAAACAAGTAGGTTTTCTCCCTTCTGACATAATAGCGTCGCCTCGGCACTAAATTTGGTTTTATATGGAAGTACTAGCGGTTAATAAAAATATTGATTTGTTAAGAAAACAGAATAAGAACAAACATTATTTAGCAGTATAACCAAACCCAAACAAAGCCGATTTTTCATGGCTGCTAAAAAAAAACATATGAGGACGAATACCTTTCTACTAATATTTTCAATGATTTCATTATCATATGTCAATTCTTTTGGTCAAGTGACAGTCGACTTTGCCTCTAGCCAAACTAGTGGTTGCAGTAGCGTTAATGCATCTTTTAATGACCTCTCTTCTTCAACAGAAGGAGTGATTGTAGGATGGGAATGGGATTTGGATGGAGCTACTTCTAATAGTGCAAGTCCGGGTCACATTTACAATACAATTGGGACTTATACGATCTGCCTTACGGTAACTGATATTCAGGGAAATCAAGGTACTTTATGTAAAGACGATTTTATTGAGGTGCTTGCTTTGCCAATACCTTATTTTAGCGCAGATCCACTTATTGGGTGTGCGCCTTTGTTTGTTGTCTTTGAAGATGAATCTTCTAGCTCATCAGGAGATATTGTGGAATGGGTATGGGGAATAGGTGGCTCTGCGGGTGTAATTGTGGATGATGGAACAGTAACTGAAATTTCAACTACGTATAATAGTGCTGATGAATACTCTATCAGCCTCACAGTAATCGACGAAAACGGTTGTACAAATACTGTGTTAAAAGATAATTTTATTACAGCAGTAGATAAACCTCTTTTAGATATTACTGCAGATGAAACAATAGCATGTACTGCACCTTTTCAAGTCAATTTTACCAATAACGAAATTCAAGCAGGAGTCAATTACTCTTGGGATTTTGGAAACGGGACCTCTTTTACTGGAGCTACGCCTCCTGGAATTACCTATGCTGTCAATGGGTATTATACCATTACTTTGATCGGAGAGCATATGGCCTCTGGTTGTAAGGACACTTTAATTTTACCTGACTATATCCAAATAGGTAAATTAGCATCCTTCACTTACACACCTGATGAAGGATGTGATGATTTAGTGGTAGAGATGTTAGATACTTCTCCAGAACCTGCAGATAGTGTTTGGTGGAATTTTGGTGACGGTAACTATAGTAATGAAGCGAACCCAACACACACCTATACAACAGCAGGTTGTTATATGATTTCATTGTTGAGATATAATGATGGATGTAATACTTCTATAAATGCACCTGATTGTGTAAACGTAAAAGAATCTCCAAACCCTGATTTTACAAATGATAATCCTTTAGGTTGTATTAGCCCCCATGAGGTTAATTTTACCAGTCAGGCAACAGGAACGAATACTTACGAATGGGATTTTGGAGATGGAACTACAAGCTCGGATCAATCTCCAGTGCATAATTTTTATACCGTTGGACTATATGTCATAACATTGAATGTGACAAACTCGAACGGATGTATAAGTACAAAAAAAGATACAGTAAGGATCTTTGAAATGGGAAGTACTTATTTGACTTCTGACCAATATGGCTGTACGCCTTTGTCAATTGACTTAGCCAGTAACACAGATTCATATGCACCAGTTGTTGACTGGGAATGGACGGTTGTAAATAACTCCACTGCTCCTGCTGTAACCGTCACTTCTACTGACGAGTTTCCTCAAATGATTTTGACAGATACAGGTCGATATGAAATACAATTGATTACAACGAATTCTTTAGGCTGTATAGATACTACAACTTTTGAAGATAGAGTAGGAGTAGGTATGCTGCCTATTGCAGATTTTGCTGCAGATCCGGATACGGCTTGTATTGAAGAACCTATAACATTTACAAATCTGTCAAGTGATTATGCAGATGAATGGATATGGGATTTTGGAGATGGTGCAGCTTCAGCTGATGAGGAGCCAATTCATGAATACACAAGTGTAGGGCCTTTTAGCGTAAATCTTGATGTATTTCATCTCGGTTGTATGAGTACGTTTTATCTTGAAGATGCCATATTTATTGATCCCCCTTTAGCTGGCTTTGATATCGTTACATCATGTGTTGATTATTTTACGATTCAAATCAACGACACATCTATCGGAGCAACTTCTATCTTTTATGATTTTGGTGTAAATGGAGTAGAAACGGATACGACAAGTCAGACAAACCCTCAATTTACTTACCCAGCTGAAGGTGTTTACTCGATCAATCAATATGCTTTTAACGATACTACAGGCTGTATTGATACACTTCTGCAAAATGTAACCATCGGTGTGCCAATTGCAAGTTTTGACATATCTCCAAGAACGGGTTGTCTGCCTTTAGATATTGAGATTATCGATTTAAGTAACTTCGGAAACGATTATACTTTTGAATGGCTCAATTCTACTTTGGAGGATACTATTCCAGTAGGAACAAACACACCGACACTTACACTTACTGAACCAGGTAAATTCTTTGACATGAAACTGGTGATCACTGATGTAAATGGTTGTCAAGATAGTATTGTATTTACGGACACAATCTTTGTTAATGAAGTAGTTGCTCAATTTGAAATTGACCCACCTGCAGGATGCGAACCATTTACAACTAACTTTATAGATTCGTCATCTAGTTTATTCGGAAACTTAAATCAATGGGAATGGTCAGTGCCTCAGATTCCAGGAGTAAACCTTAGCGATCAAAATACTACTTATACTTTTGATTCATCAGGTTGGTACGATGTTCAATTAACCGTAACAGATGATTGGGGATGCGTAGGTACACTCAATGAAGCAAACAGTGTATATGTTACATTTCCTCATGCAGAATTCGAGGCAGATACCTTCGGATGTACCACATCAGTAGTTAGTTTTACTTCACTTCCTACAGGTGAGTCACTGTCTTATTTGTGGGACTTTGGAGATGGATTGACTTCCATTGATTCAACGGTAACGCATCAATATGAACAAGAAGGAATCTACTCCGTTTGTTTAACGGTAACAGATATAAATGGATGTGTACATACAACATGTAAGCAAGATTATGTAGAAATCTCAAACCCTATAGCTGCTTTTGAAGCTGATACAACTAGTGGTTTTTGCCCACCTCTTTTAGTTAATTTTGAAAATAATTCTCAAAACGCTACCTCCTTCGAATGGAACTTTGGAGATAATAGTGGTTTGTCAAATCAAGAAAATGTGCCTCATATTTATATTGTTCCGGGAGTGTATGATGTAACATTGGTAGCAAGCTCTATTGCAGCCTGTCGTGATACCTTAACTTTAGCTCAATACATTACATTGGAAGGACCAATCGGTTCATTTAGTTTTGATCAAGATACGAGTTGCTCTCCTGCACCAATCACTTTTGTTGCTTCTTCGATCGAAGAATATAACTACACTTGGGACTTTGGGAATGGGGATCAGATAGCTTCTCCAAATTCGATATACGATTCATTGGTTTATACCTATATGGAAGCAGGGAATTATGTTCCGAAATTGATTTTAGAAGACATTGCAGGATGTAGTCGTGTTCTTGAGTCGCCGGATACTATTGTGATTGCTAGTTTAGAAGTTGACTTTATGGCAACAGATACCGCTCTGTGCGCGGGTGAAACGTTTACAAATTTCATTAATCTAACAAACTCAAGCCATCCAGTTGAATATAATGAATGGACCTTTCCAGGGGCGATTCCTTATACTAGTAACAATCAAAGTGTTGGTGTAGAATACGATACCTTGGGGCTTTTTGATGCTCAACTAATTGTAGATAATGGGATTTGCCGTGATACTTTTGTAAGACAGGATTTTATTGGGATAGGAGCAGTACCAGAGGCTAACTTTATTGCGAACCCTACAACTGGTTGTGACCCATTAACCGTACAATTTACGGACCAATCCACGGTGGAAAATAGTACCATTGCTATGTGGGATTGGGCATTTGGTGATCAAACGAACTCTGCAGATCAAAACCCTTATCATATTTTTGAAGATACTCAAAATAGTACTTTTAATGTTGTACTCACCGTATCTTCAGAGGAAGGATGTACGCATACATCTGATGAAGTAATTATAGTTTATCCTTTGCCAGATGTTTCTTTTGAAGTTCCTACGACTATTTGCCAAGGAGAAACAGTATCTCTAGCACCAATTTTTGGTCATGATACCACAGGATACGCTTTCCTCTGGGACACAGATCCAACGTTAAGCTGTACTGACTGTGCCGTTCCAATTGTGAGTCCAATGGATACCACCACTTATACATTGACTACGACCAGTTCATTTGGTTGTACGACGGTAGAAAGTGTTACTATTAATGTTCGACCTTTTGCAATTCCAGTCATAACTTTATCTACTGATACTTCTGTTTGTTTGGGCAATATTGTCCAATTTCAAGCTGGAGGAGGTGATATCTTATCGTCATATCAGTGGGATAGTTCGATAGCGGGTTTGAGTTGTTATGATGCTTGTTTTAATCCGGTTGCGTCACCACAGGTAACGACAACTTATGTGCTAACGGTTACGAATGAGGGCGGATGTTCTGCCAATGATTCAGTAACAGTCACAGTCATTGATGATACTTCTCCAATCGCCGGTGAAGACCGGATTATTTGTGCGGGTGATTCAATTCAGCTTTCGCTAAGCTCAGGAAACGATCCGGAATGGTTAAATCCAGAAAACCTTACTTGCACCTACTGTGAAGATCCAGTTGCTTTCCCTGACCAAACCATATCATACATGGTTACAGCCACTTCCGATATTGGATGTTTGCTACATGATACTCTTGAGGTGATTGTCGTACAAGAATCGGCTGTTGATGCGGGGGATGATCTAGTTATTTGTGATGGTGAAACGACCAACCTTGCAGGACTAGGGGAA
>CAKZUK010000120.1 GCA_937921775.1 uncultured Saprospiraceae bacterium | reverse complement strand
ACTTTACTTCGCGAAGCACCTACTTGCGGCTTCTGTAATGGCAGCTCCTGGGGCAATCGTTATTTCAAAAATATTATATCCACAGACAGAAGAAGTGAATACGGATGTCTCTGTTTCACAAGATAAAATTGGTTCCAACTTGTTGGATGCTATTGCAAATGGAACAACAGAGGGATTGAAATTGGCTGTAAATGTAGGAGCAATGTTGTTGGTTTTTGTAGCAATGATTGCTATGTTAAACGGCATTTTGGGATGGGTAGGAGAGACGACCTCACTTAATTCTTGGATGGCGGCCAACACGCCTTATCAAAGTTTGTCCTTAGAATTCATCTTAGGTTACTTGTTTGCACCTCTTATGTGGTTGATGGGAATTGCTAAGGAGGATATGGCTCTAATGGGGCAGCTGCTCGGAATAAAGCTTGCAGCGAGCGAATTTATAGGCTACATTCAATTAGCGGATTTGAAAAACATGGCCAATGAAACACATCTTACTTACAATAAGTCAATTGTAATGGCCACTTATATGCTTTGCGGTTTTGCCAATTTTGCTTCTATTGGGATTCAGATTGGCGGCATTGGATCTTTAGCTCCTGGTCAGCGCAAAACTTTGTCAGCATTCGGCATGAAGGCTTTGATTGGAGGTACGATTGCTTCTTTGATTTCTGCAACTATTGCGGGGATGATTATTGGCTAATAAAAGTTGAGTGTTAGACCGCATCCCTAAACACCAAACTGTCTGAAATGATGATCCAAGTGCTTGTAAAAAAGGACACTCCATTCCTTCGCGGTCAATGGACCAAAGGAGTCACTTTCTTTACCTTCAAAATGAGAAACGCCAAGCTTTTCGGTTTCAAGAATATAGGTCTTTAGCCTTGCTTTTTCATCTTCAAATTCGCGTTGATTAGAGATTAGGAAAATGGGAGCAGTTCTACCGTTTTTTGGATAGGGCTTTTCGCCAACAACCATTTTTTTAGCCATGAGCTTAATGAAAAATTTTGCGACGGGGCCATTGTTGGAAGATCTTTTTCCGTAGGCCATATCATAGGCAATGTTGAGGTGGGCAAACATTTGAGCAATGCTCATTTTACCCCATTGTGGCTGTGTTTCTGGCTTAAGTTTTTCTAGCCGTTCGAGGATAGATTTGGTTGTACTTGGTTCGAATACGTTTAATAGTGCCATAGTGTTAGCATTTTTTGTGAAGTGTAAATATAGTAAAAAGCTAGAGGCTAGGCGAATTACTTAGCATTTGGTCGATCGTGACTTTTTAATGAAATATGCAAATGATCAGCGGTTCCTACATGCCTCAATGTCCGAAACCCCATCAGTCGAAAATAATTAATCAATAAAGTGTTACGCAATTCTGATCGGTTTTTAGTGCGCAAGTCAAGTGCATGTGCGTAACCAGAACTTTGTTCATAATGCAAGGAATTCTTTATGCTTTTAAGCCCCATCTTTTTGTAATCTTCTGGTACTCGATTGGCATCGGTAATGATTAATCCTTTGTCAAGATGGATAACGGTACTCACGCTAAGTCGGAGTATGGGGTGTACGCTGGTAATTTCGTTTTTTAGATCAGGGTTTTTCATGTTCTTTCCTGAATAATAAAAAATGCCATGCATGGCGTATAAAAATACAAAAAGAAACGCAATGATAAATCGCCTTTTAACACTGCCGCTATTGCCAAATTTTCCAGATAATTTTCCGTAAAGGAAACTAAAATAAATGAATAGAGCTAGGACGGTCAACAATACACCTCCTGCGATGGCCATGTATGGTGGCAGGTGATGTGCATCATGAAAGTAGACTGCTCCTCTAATCAACAAAATGAAGGGAAATACAAGCAGAAAAATTAATTTGATAATCTGAAATAGAAAATTGAGCATTTATTAATTAAAATTAAAATTAAAATGTGAATTACTTAGTACTCTGTATCGTAGGTCTCTTATATTTCTATCCCAAATTTTTCCACTCTTCATAAGAAACAACACCAAGGTCCGGTCGCGGTTTCCCCGGAAGGGTAGCAATAAACTCTAAATAATGACCATCTGGATCAGCGAAATAAATCGAGACAGCTGGTATCCAACTAAAAACCATTGGTCGTTTGGTACCATCTTTTAGGAAGTTATAACAATCCAGATCACGCTCCTTTAAATATTCGACAGAACGATTCAAAATATCGTCAGCATCACAGCGAAAGGCAAAGTGCCGCTTCTCAATTTCTTCCTTCGGTTTTTCCCAAACACCTAGCATGGCCGAGCCTCTTGGTCCAAGCCAAAAGAAAGCAACCTTTCGGATATCAATATATTCGTCTAATTCAAGGCCAAGTGTATTTTGATAAAAATCGATAGAGCGCTCTAGTGATTCTACAAAGATGTGCGTTTCGTAAAGTCCTTTTATCATGGTTTTAGTATTTAGCTTTTTGTATGTTGATCCATTATTCGAAGGAGGTCAGGCATTCGATATTGGCCATGCATTTCTTGAACGTAGGTAGCTGACTGATCTAGATCAATGCCTATGCTGGAGATATAGAGCGGATTTTTACTGTTTCCCCGAAACACTTCTCGGACATGTTTTTTGTTATTAATATAACTTCGCTTGGCCACTCCAATAATCGGTATTTTTTGCAAAAGCGATTCATACAAATAAGCACCTAGTCCATGTTTGCCATCGTCGTCGAGGATTACATATCCATCAACAATGATACAGTCTATTTTAGTGATATCGGATTCTTTAAGAATTTCCAGAATGCAGGGCAACTCCCTTTTATAAAAAGCCCCTGGTTCATATTCGAGAAAATCACTAATGTTTGTGCTGTGAATATTCAGAGGAGTTGCATCCTGCCAATTGTCAAATTCTACGCTTACTACTTTTGCAAAATCTTGTCGGTAATGTACATCTATCGCTAATTTCATTCATTTTCTTTTATTCGGAAGTCTATTGCTTTTAATAGCAGTTGAATTGGATGTCTTATGGACTACATGCCTTTTATTAAATGGACTATCAAAGAAAGTAAAAATAATATTACTTTTGGAAAAATAACAAGAAATGAAACCATCAGACATTACTGCAAATGAACACATTCCTTATTTCGGATTGTATATTGGGAAAGCACCTGAAACTACAATTTTGGAAGGATTAGGAATTGGTTTGACAAAAGTCATAGATATCCTTCATGCTTATCCAGTTGAAAAGCACGATTACAGATATGCAGAAGGGAAGTGGACGGTAAAAGATATGCTGCAGCACATCATTGATACCGAGCGGATTTTTGCTTACAGAGCTTTGCGGATCGCTCGTGGAGATAAAAGTCATTTGCCGGGTTATGAGCAAGATGATTATGTTGATCCGGCGAAAGCTAATGATCGTTCATTTGAAGACATGTTGGAAGATTATAAAGCTTGTAGAGCAAGTACTATGGCCTTGTTTAAAAGTTTTGATGAGGAGATGCTCGGGCAAATTGGTACAGCAAGTGGTGGACCTATGTCAGCGAGAGCTGCAGGTTATATTATTGTGGGGCATGAGCTGCATCATATGGAGGTCTTGCAGGAGCGATACTTCTAGAATGGCAACGTGAGCCGACACAAAAAGAATTGCAATTTACTCATCCATTGTAATATAAAAAGAATAGGCAGCGCATTGACGTTCCGCGACGGTATAGTCTTTTTCAAAAATATAGCCTTTTAACCCAACTTCTGCGTTGTTCAATGCTTTTCTGTTTTTTATAGTTGACTTGGCTTTGTCTACTTCGGCATAAATTACTTTACCATCACGGTTAACGCATATGTTGACCGTGATTCTACCAGATTCAATCGCAACAATATTGGTTCGTTTGAGAACTTTGCGGCTAAGCAAACCATCGCCATCAAAATCATCACCTGAATCGCCTGAGTCACCTAAACCATCGGTATCGGAATCGCCCGTTTCTGAAGAGCCACTATCACCTTCACCAGAAGTTGAACTGGTTCCCGTATCTGGTTTATCACTTTTAGTGCCACCACCGGGCTTTGATTTCTTTTTCTTACTTTTCTTAAAGTAGTCAGCCAAATCACTCATAAAGTCATCTGAGATTTCTTCCGTCACTTCCGTTACCTGTGAATTGACTTTCTCAACCTTAGATTTCTCAGCGACTTGTTCGAGCATTTTTTTGACTTTCTTATCAATCTTTCTTGTAGCTTCAGAAGATGTAATGATTGGAGTAGAAGGTTTTGGAGTAATCTTTACCTTTTCCGTTTTAGGTTCGGGCTTAGGTTCTGGTTTAGTTACAGGAACAGGCTGAGGCTTCACCACTTCTTCTACGGGCTCTTCTACTGCTTCAGGTTCAGCTACCTCCGTTTCTTCCAAGGTTTCTTCAGCAGCAGGAGCTGCCTTGGCAGAAGACCTTTCTGCAGCAGCAGTCTCCATAAAGTTTTTATCAAACTGAATTTCGACAACTTGGTCGAATCGGTCTTTGACCAATATCTTTTCACTCATCCAAGGGAAGAAGAACATAATCAGTAAAAGCAGTAGCACCAGAATAGACCAGCGGCGTGCCTTTTTCTTGATTTTAGTCTCGTTGATTAGTTCTGTTTCTGCTTGAATAGCTTTTATGTAATTACTTGACAAAATACTAAGGTTTTAATATTTACGATTGAGAACTGCTTAAGCAAATTAGCTGCAAAAATAGTACTAAGATGGATTATGGGCTTGGTTAAATGCTTAAAGTGCTAAAAATAACTAAAATTGCTAATATATCCGGTTGGAATGGCAATTTCAATTGTAATTTCAATGGCAGTATGCTTTGGTTTGGCCTTTTCGAAATGAAGTTTTGCTCTATTCCTTTCTTAGAACAAGTATTTGACAGCTAGTAAAACGAATAAATAGACTTTGAAGTATTTAGAAATGTATGAAGGGGCAAGGATAAAGCTAAAAATCACAATCAAGGATCCTAAAACAGTAGTTTTTTATAATCAATACGAATGATATAATAATGTCCATTCTTAATTAAAAGGGCAGATGAAACGTCATCACCTAGGGAATGCTTTACATCAATGTCAATGACACGATTTTCATAAAAAGTGGTGATTTCCTTTACGGTAGAGTGTCCAATAATAATTCGATTTGCTTTATAGAATCGAAGTGTTTGCTGAATGTCATCTTGATCAACACTACCTTTGATCAGCCCGCGGTACCATAGGGGTCCGTATTTAGGATTAAAAACATCGTAAGCTTGTTGGTTTTCTTTCCGCAGTGCATAGTTATTTGCAATGTTATTTTGGACAACATTATTGATGGTATTGATAGAATATCGTTTTTCTAAAAACTCAGGAGAGATCCCACCGTGAATGAATAAGTTTCCATTGATTTTGATCACAGCGTTTTTGCTGCGAAGCCATTTCCCTAAAATGCTCTTGTTGTTGTAAAGAGATTTATAATTGATGTCAATAAAATCAGCGTTGGAAATGTATTTGAAATTAACATAACGGGTATCGCCACTCAAATTCATTTCTTCATGGTTGCCGATAAGGAAGTGAGATTTTCCACCAGCTTTGTTGGCTTGCTGCTCAAGATGGTAAGCGAGCCAAAGGCATTCTGTAACTTGCCCACCACGATCAAAAAAGTCGCCTAAAAGGACAAGATGTCCCTCGCCAAAAATCCACTCATAGGATTCGTTCATGACTTTTGACTCCAGTAATAGTTTTACAAATTCGTTGTAGTTTCCTTCAATATCGGAGATGGCTACAATTTGTGAAACGTCTTCAAAAGTATGTTCCTTCTCAGGTTTAAATTTACTGTGTACTTCAAATAGGAATAGGGTGTCACCATTAGGAGCTCTACAAGCTGCAAAAAATGGCTCATCCGTTTTTTCTATTGATTGATGCTCTTTGTAAGGTTTTCCATCTTTATCTTTTAAAATGGAAATGACATTGTATTTTTTTCGGGCTTTAAAGATGTAAGGGCCATCTGTTCCGACAAATGGATTCTCTGGAAGATGACCTTTTATCGCATCAAAATTTTTAGCCTTATATGCAATTTCGAGTGCGGTGTTCCCTTTGTAATCTTTGGGGCTGAGGTCAGGTTTGAACGTCAGCAAATAGGTCGCAATGTCAATGTGATTATTTTTGATGGCATACATCAATGCGGTTCGTTTTTTATATTCTCGAGCATTAATGTCGGCACCATTATCCATTAGGTATTTGATGAATTCATATCGACCGTATTTTGCTGCAGCAACGAGTGGGTAGAGTTTCTCTTGAGGATAGTTGACGCCATATTCTTTGACGTATGCTTTCAACTCATTTAAGTTGTCGGTCGCAACGGCAGTTCTTAAGCTTTGGCTATGTGCCCAAAAGCAAAGTCCTAATAATATGACAAGTAATGAAAGCCGTTTCATGTAGTAGTTGTTTATGCCATTGATTAGTAGGGCATTTTCAATCAGGAACATGAAAAGAACTTTGCATGTGTAAGTCATTGACAATTATCGATTCACAATTCCAGTCAGAAAGATAACGGATTTTTACAATTAATCCATATGAATTCCACCTAAGAATAGGGGTTTCTAAACAACTTCTGTGTTAATTAATGTTAAGAGAAGCATTGCTGCTAGAAATTTGAATAATTCTGCCCCTTTAGTTATCCTCAAGTTCTTGGATATTACATACTTAATGAGTCCTTTAAAAATATCAATTCTATAAAATGATCGTTGACCAAAGGCTAAAGATGAAAATCCAAACGGTAGGACATAAAAGGAATAAAACCATTCTGTGTTTCTTCTTGAAGTGTTTCGCTGATTCTATCATAATATCGGTAATAGACATTGAAGCGGTTCGTTACATTTTGCAAATCAAACAGAAAAGTATGTGTTACCTTATCGGTATTGATTTTGTAGGAAAGGCCGAGGTCAAAACGCATATACGGTTTGAGTTGAATAGAGTAGTAGCTATTGGGAACCTGAACTTGAGTTCCCGCTTCTTTGGATGCTTCGAGATCGATCGGTGTGCCGCGACGACCACCGTAGCTTGCAAACTTTGCATTGATCCCTAAGACATTTTTTTTCTTTTTACCAATCAACCATTCCTTTCCTCCCAAGGCATTGAAAAGAATTTTTGTTCCAGTGATTGTGTTGTACCATTCTTTGTCAAGTCCAGCATATTTAGATTCGAAGAGGGAGGTATTGAGCAAATAGTAATATCCTTTATCGAAGAACTTTTCCAGACTAATTTCGAGTCCGTAATTGCGTCCCATGCCCTTACCTACCAAGGCCGTTCTACTGTCATCGTTGTTGTAAATATTATCAAAAACATCGAAAGAGTTTAAAGCAGTGAAACCAGTACTTGGATCTTCAGATACAGGGATGTGAAAAAGGTGTTGGTAGTAGGCTTCAACTTTAAAACGAAGTGTATTCGAAAACCTTTGTTCATAACCTAATACAAAATGAGCTGCTTTTGATAAAGGGAGGTTTAGGTTTGGATTCGTCTGAACACCATCCAGACCAATACGCTCAATGAAGTAGGTACTAGGATGCTCGGGTTTGCTATGTAAGCCAGTAGAAAGTGCGATGTTCTTGCTTTCTGAGAATGAATACTTGATTGAAAACCTAGGGTCAATTCCAAAGCTGTTGTTTAAAAACAAATAAATGAAGTGTACACCTGAGTTGAGTTCCCATTTTTCCGAAAGGTAGGATTTCCATTGAAAGTAAGATTGCAACAAACTTGTGTTGCCTGTACTCCGAACGAAAAGCTGTGTACTGTCAAGATGATCAGCAATGGTCTTATAGTCAAAGGTATAATCTTTGTTTTTTATTTCCAATCCGGTTTTAAACGTATGCTTAGCAGATACTTTCTTGTTCAATGCAAGGGTCAAACCCAGATCATCATTTCTGAAAATAGATTCATCAATCGTGTCAGGTCTCAGATTGAAATCTGGGTTTAAGAATTCCGCTAAATCGTAATAATTATAACGAGAAGCAGATAGAGTCGTTGTGATGTAGGCATCATCATCCAGTAGATATCGATGTTGTAATCCAACAACCCTCAGCCGCTGATCTTCAACAACGTCAATTGCGTCATTTAGAACTTCCCAAGTTTGGGGATCACGGTTAGAGTTAATGTTAATAGAGTTTCTACCACGCAGTCCAAATAAACTAAAGCGTCCCAGTTTTTCAGTAGGGACATTTATTTTAAAGGACAAGTCGCGGTAGGCAGGAATTTGTCTGCCCAGGGCTGGAAGCCAATTGTTAAGTAAACCAATCGTGGAGTAGCGATAGTTGACTAGATAAGAGGCTTTTGACTTTTTTGTAAAATAGCCTTCCGACGAAGCTTCTAAACCTAGGTTTCCTAAAACGACGCTGTGCTCTCTGCGATCGGTATTCCCAGTTCGCATATGAAGATCAAAAACACCGCTAAGGGCATTGCCATATTCTGCAGGGAAAGCACCTGTGTAAAAATCAGAATCACTTAATGTTGCTGAACTCAGCATACTGATGGCGCCGCCTCCCGAACCCACACCTCCAAAGTGATTTGGATTAGGGACTTCTATCCCTTCAATTCTCCAAAGTAATCCTCTGGAGGAGTTACCGCGTATCACAATTTCATTTGATAAGTCATCACCCCCACTAGACACACCAGCATAAGCCTGAACCATTCGTGCTGGGTCGGAGATAGCTGCGGCAAAACGTTGAGTTTGTTCTACAGAAAAAGAAGTAGCATTGGGATTGGCCATGTCATTGACTGCTTTCCCCGGCTCTTTCTTGACTTTTACCACTACTTCTCCTAGCGCTAAAGTTGATTCTTTTAAACCGATATTTAAAAAGATCTCTTTACCACCTGAGACCAGTACTTGATTAATAACTTTTGTTTCATATCCGAGGTATTGAACTACAAAATCATAACGTCCTATTCTTAATCCTTCTAATTTAAAGTAACCGTCTAATTTGGAGTTGCATCCTTTGGAAGGGTTTACATTGACAACTGAAACGGTAGCACCAATTAATGGGCTGTTGCTTTGACTGTCAAAAATGACTCCTTTGACTGGCCGTCCAGTAACGTAATTGTATTTGAAAACAATCTGGTTTGCGATGAATCTAAATTCAATATCATTTGCTTGGAATAGTTGTTTTAGTGCTTCGCCAAGTTCACCATTAAAGTCGATACTTTCTTTGATGCTCAAATCCAAATCACCATAAGCAAAAGAAACCTCATAACGTGTTTCTAGGTCTTGGATGATATTTTTTAAACTGACTTGTTGGTAGGAGAGTGCCACTTCCGTGTCAAGTCCATTTTGGGCATAAGACTGAAGTGTCAATAAAAGTAATAAGAGAAGGTTTATTAGTTTTAGGTTCATTTAATTGCTACTCTTTGTTTATCTACAATCTTCGCGTCGTCTGGTATCCATAATTCTCAAAATACTCCAGCCCTTTTCCGATTTAAACATTAAAAATGCGTTTACCCCACAATGTAATTTACGTTCTCCGAGGTAAAACGAATATTCAGTCCAAACGCTGGCCATAATTCCATCTATTTTAATATCGTAAGACCAAATTTTTTCATCCCAAATCTGATCGTGCGGGCTACCTACTGCTTCGCAGAATCCATCAATTGTTCCTGTTTCTAAGCGAGGAATTCCAGTTTTATCGGTGAAGGCAGATTCCATAGTGGCGTTCTTGTGAAAACAATTTCGGACCATGGTGCTATCACCTGCGCGCATACCATCGAAAAGCGATTCGATGACCATTCGGACGGCTTTTTCTTCAGATTTGTTTTCTTTAATTTCAGAAGCTTCTTGCGCAAAAGAACTAAAGGCAAGTATGAATAGAATCGGAATAATTATTATTTTTTTCATATCGTTATGTTGTAGTCGATGGACTTAAAAGCAACTTCCATTTCAGCCTTTCCAGTAATCTCAATATAAGGAGTAGGTTTGTCAGCTACAGCTTGTGCAATGATGGCATTGCTAATAAAGAGGAAGCTGAAGAGGAAAGGAATTGTGTTAATTTTAATTTTCATAGATACATGTTTTTAAAATAGCCAACAAGATAGCAGCTATCTCTGAATTAAGAGATAGAATTAACATCACTTGGTATATGGTTTTTGAAGATTTGTCTAAAATTCCCTTTAATTCGGAAGGAGGCTAGTTTATCGCAATAGTATTATATCTCCTTCGTAGCGAATCATCAGGCCATCCAGAAATTCTATTTCTGCAAAATAAACCAATGTTTGAGGGTTGAGTATTGTTCCTTTAAATCGACCATCCCAGCCAAAGGAGGAAGAGTTGATCCATCCATCATTCATCTCAAAAATTAAAGCTCCCCAGCGATTGAAGATGCGAAATTTTTGGATGTAAGCATATCCTTTTCCTTGAATGAAAAAAATATCATTTATACCATCAAAGTTAGGAGAGAAGGCATTTGGGATATAGATTTTCCGATTTTTAAGTACGCTAACATTAATTTGATCCCGAAGCGTACAACCAAACTCATCTGTTGCACTTAGCACATAGTCAACATCGAAAAAAGGTCGGGCATATGGACCTCTGCAGTTTAAACATGAAAGACTGTTGCCAAATGGATCCTCCCATTCAAAAACAGGATTGTTGTTGTGAATCAAAGATAACATAATGCTATCTCCTAGCTCAATCGTGAGATTAGGACCAAGGTCAATTTCAAAATCAGATGGATAGACGTAAATGGAATCTACTAGTGTTTGACAATTGCTTGTTACTTCTAAGAAATACCAGCCAATGGAAGTGATGAATGTGCTTGATTGCTTAGATCCCGTGCTCCATTGATACGTGGCTGTTGGATAGTCCATTGCTTGCAAGAGTAGGGTGTCACCAGGGCATAGTCCTGCATCCAAGCTATTGATCGCAGCGCTAAATTCAGGAACCAACAGAATGGTGGAATCTTCCGTTGCAATGGTCGTAGGGTCATCACTCAAGCTTTCATTCCCGAGTCCTTCAGATAGGTTCGTAATAATCGCTTGGTTCTTATATACCCCACGGGCAGTCTCATCCACATATGCACGAATGATGATACTATCAACTCCCTGCGGCAAAGTAAAGTTTTCTATAGATAAAATATTTGTGCCAACACCACTTACTAAATCTCCGTCAAAGGGATTGCGAATGATTTCAGTTATAATTAAATCTTCCGGCATTTCATCTAGAAAATGGACACCTATTTGTGGAAGCGAAGAGCCATTTGCAATTTTGAAAACATAGGTAACTTCATCACAAGGCAAAGCTATTTTTGGAAAAACACTTTTTTGAATTTCAACAGAAAAAGGACAGGAGCAGGCATCCTTACCACCAGCGAGTGGTCCAAGTGCTTCGGCAGTAACTTCTCCAGTTACTTTATTAATTTTGAAAAAAGTATCTGCTACACTGTTCCCCGGTCGGGTTCCAAATCCGTATAGGTCACCAAAAGCATCAATAAAAATAGCACCCATCGCGTCAGCTACATCGGTGGAAGGATAGAGTGCTTCATTGACTGTTCCTGTGTTGGGATTCACTTTTAATAGACGATTGTTATGCCCATCAAATGCGTAGACGTCACTTGTTTCAGTATCAAAAACCAAATCGGCAATTGATAGAGACGTCCCCTCAGGAATTGGGAGATCAATAACTTCAGCGCTAAAGTCATCGAGGTTTATGCGCGCCAAGCCAGTGGTTAAGGAGGGGTTCGTCCCGGTCCCTAACACAAATAAAAACTGCCCATCAGGAGAAACATCGCCAGCGTAATATCTTAGTTCAGGATTCAGACTTGTTATGGTGGCGATTATACTTGCTTCTCCAGCTGCATTAATTCTGCAAAGGTTATTACCACCAGCAAGCCCATAAATGAAATTGTCGGTTGACCGAAAGCCTACAGCGTTTACAAAAAAATTGGTACCACCAGCATTTAAGGGGGCGAATGTAATTTCATTATTGCTTGGAGATATTTGTATTTTATAAAACCCATAGGAGCCATCTATTCCAACGGAAAGGAAATAGTCTCCATCGCAGTCTGAAGGTTGTGCGTAGAGTATGATGTTGAGCATCACCGCTAGAAGGAGCATTATATTTTTCATAGTTTTAGATATTCCTTTCCACCTTATATCGCTCTTGCTTTTCGGCCTCAAAGAGGTATTCAACTTGAATGCTTAAGCTTGTTTTATATTTCTTGTAATATAGTAAAATTACAATTTTTATCAAAACGAAAAAAGGCCAATTGATGTAAATACACCAATTGACCTTTTCGCTAAAACATTAAATCGAAAATAGGAAAGTTGCTGGCAGCTCTTTTCCTGTTTTCTCGGGTTTTTATTTGGCTGGGTCCTCTCCTCTATGATCTTAACTGGGAACAGATTACCGCATTCTCAAATTAATAGGCAATCACTAATTCTTGCACAACTCTCTTTCCTTCAATTTCTGTTATGACATGATATACACCCGGACTTAGTCCAGCTACATTCAGGTTAATTTCTTGCTCTTTCGTATTTTTCAAATTACTCTCTTGTCGGGAAACAAGCTTCCCATTACTATTCAATAAACTGATCTTTGCAACACCCTGGACTGTATTATGCAAAACGATTCTGCAGTTTACTCCCTGACTAGGATTCGGAGAAATGGAAAACTTGAGTAAGTCATTTATTTCGACTGAGACTACCTCAGAATATTCATATGCTCCATCAAAATCTGTTTGCTTCAAACGATAATAATTGACGCCAGACTTTGGATCTACATCTAGAAAAGAATACACATGTTGAATCACAGCATTTCCGTCACCTGCTACAAAGCCAAGCCTTGTCCAGTCTTCCTTCTGCCCCGTGGATCTTTCTATAAAGAAACCTTTATTATTGTTCTCACTTTCAGTACGCCAATCCAACACGACTTGCTGATCTCTTTTCGTTGCCTTAAATAAGGAAAGTGAAACCGGTAGTTCCACCGTAACAATAACATTGATTTGAGTTACAGTATATTCCAATGTTGTTGTAAAACCAGCCACTGAAGGAATAGTTACTGTTGCAAAATCTCCTATTCTGTTGGCATAAGTCATAATCGTGTAGGTCGCTGGTGCCGTTGGTGGATTCATCCAGATAACTGAAAGATGGCTATCCGTGAGTGTCGCGGTCGAATTAGTAACCAATAAATCAGTTGTCTCCGCTGTTCCATCTATTTCTGCATTATAGGTAGTTGGCGTTAAGTTCATATCTCCATTAAAGGTCAGTGTCCCAATGCTATTACCGGGTTCAATAAATGAAGATGCGCTATGAGTTAGGCCAGAAGACACATTTATGGTTCCACTCCCTTTCAGAGAACTACTGTTGTACAAGGAACCATTGGACGTCAGCGTACCGTTGTTTGGCATAGTCCCACTGTTCATTATAGTTCCTTGAGATGTCATTGTTCCATTAATGATAAACATACCTGTGTTGTTTACCAGTGTATTACTCCAAAATCCACCGTTAGATACCAGGGTACCATTGTTGAACAGATTAACATTGTTTTGAAAATACCCATTACTTGTTATCACGCCATTATTAGTCAGGTTACTATTGTTCCATAACTGTCCGTCAATTGTTAGACTGTCTGTATTCAGCATAGTACCTGTAGTCGTCAAATAGCCACCAGTTAAGATTTCCAACTTGCTATTATTTGTAAAAGTACCTTGGCTTGTCCAGTTTCCTGAAAATGTCATTGTTCCATTATTTGTCAAAGTACTATTGAGATCAATGCTTACTATACCAGGTGAACTAAGCGTTCCGTCGTTTGCCATAGAGGCATTAATGGGCACTCCTCCTCCATCAAGTACAGCATAGATTAGGATCGTACCAGTATTAGTAAGCATGCCATCGTTTTCTATAGCACCGTAAATCTCTAGTCTGCCCGTGTTTGTTAAGTTACCAGCAGCTTCGTTTGTCAGTTGGTATTGGGTTTCAATAAAACCACCGTTTGTTAATAAACTATTATTAATCAGAAAACCATCGTTTATTATCGTATCAGAATTTGTTAGTGTCCCATTATTTGTGACATTGTAGGTATTGGTCATCATGTCATTGTTGTTCAGAGTACCCTCGTTGGTTAGAGTAGCGAAGTCATTGTTCAGAGTGCCCTCATTGACAATGGTACCATTGTTTATCATAGTGAGCTTGTTTGTCATTGTGCCATTGTTGCTTATCAAACCATTGTTGGTCATATCCTGAAAGTTGGTGAGCAAACCATTGTTGGTTATCGTGTTATTGTTTATGATGTGGAGGTTAAAGCTCAAAGAGCCTCCATTGTCATTTGTCAACAGACCATTATTAGTCATCGTACGAGCGTTAAAAGAACCATTGCTTGTGTTTGTAATAATGCCAGAGTTAGAGTTTGTCACAATATTCATGCTGGGTAAATCACCATTATTGGTCAGTGTTCCATTAATAGTCAGCGTACCAAAATATAATTCCAGTCTTCCATTGTTAGTCAGTGTTCCATCGATTTGAACCGCACTAGAATTAGGAATTACTACAGTCTTTCCCGAAGGAATAATCACAATATCTCCCACTGCAATAGTAAGCCCCGGATAGTTGGGAACCCAATTCAGTGAATTGGTCCAATCTTCATCTACATATTCCTGAAAAGTATAAGTAGTTGCAAATAAATAATTAAATCCAACGAGAAGGAAGTACAAGAGGATAGCTCCCCGCTTAAAAACAATTGTAGTATTTTTTTTCATTATAATATTGGGATACGAGTGTTTTCCATTTTGACAAACTACAAGCCTGCAAAATGAATTCTACTCATGTTAAGAAATATTAGACATTTGATATAACTATTCAATTCCTTGGCTAAGATAAGAGGCGATATTATCCCTTCCGTGTCCCCGCAAGCTCCGTTGAAGAGACTCTGGAATCAAACTGAACTTGATTTGTGCTATTTGTTTGTTATAGAAATAAGTAAAACTGGGCTGCTCATTTATTCCAAGTATAGATTTAACCCTACGAATAAATCACCAACAGCCATGGAGAAAAAACTGATTGAGAGAAAACTTATTAAAAAGGGGCACTATAAAAGATAAAAGAGGAATATTGGATATAAAGACTTTATATTTCGTTCATAACGATGAATTGAAAACAAAAGACATTACAGTATCAACCTAGACAAATGCCTTGCCATAAAGCTATAAGAGACGCTAAAAGATTAAGCAGTATAATAGGGAAGAATAGGGAAGGGGGTAGAAATAAGAAAACCCAAACTCTGCGTAAGCAAAGTTTGGGTTGACTTTTATAATTTATAGGATTAGAGAAATCCTGTGTATGTTATTTAGCTAAAGCTACTAAAATAGCGTTAGGGCCTTTAGGTCCCATTTCGATTTCAAAAGTAACTTTATCAGATTCGCGAACTTCGTCAGTAGTGTTGTTAACGTGAAAGAAGATACTTTCCTTAGTTTCAACATCAACGATAAAGCCATAACCTTTTTCGTCATTGAAATGATTAACACGACCTTTACGAACTCTTTCTACCGGAGTGTTATCTTTAGGTGGAACACCTAGTACGATATCCTCGGCCTTGATAACCACCTTCTTCTTTAGAGGGTCAGGCTTCTCAGTTGTAAGATTACCATCTTCATCTACATATGAGAGCATCTCTTCGAAAGACTTTGGTCCTGCCTCTGCCTTTTCGAGTTTACGCTGCTCTCTGCGTTCTGCCTTATCTTTAGCTTTTTTTCTACGTTTTTTTTCTTTTTCTTTTTTGTTAAACGATTGCTGTGATTTTGCCATTTGTAATATTTGTGAAGCAGGTTATTGTTAGCGTATCATAGCCAACATACTTCAGAGTTATAAAAAACAACTTGGGATGAAAACTACAAGGGAACAAAAATATGCTATCGAATAGACTCCATTCTAAGAGATACGCAAATTTAACAAAAAATAAGCGCAATTGTTGGATAATCAGGAGATTAACTTAACCCTAACGCTTTTGTGAAATTTACATTAAAATTTTGATCTTAATTCGGTTTATTATTTGGTGGGATGCCTTAAATTCTACTATAAATACGGCAAATGAAGGGCATAAGTTTCAAGAAAGCGCTAAAAATGCTGATTTAATCTACCTCAAAAGCTTGTCAATTTGGCGAATTACACGCTTGGAATCACTGGGCCAGTAGGCATCCATAGATTTTACATTGCCCGTTTTGTCAATCAAGATATAGCTTGGAAATCCTTTTAAGTTGTACATCTCAGCAAATAATTTAAACTCAGCATTGCTCAATAAATAATGCTCGCCATCTAAATCTTTTTCTTTGATATAAGTACTCCAAATTTGTTTTTTTGATTGACAACAAAGGTTAAGAAAAACCACATCATCTTTTTTAAACTCCTTATGTAATTTTCGTGCATGTGGTTCTTCACTTCGACATGGGCCGCACCAGGTTGCCCAAAAATCGATATAAATCACTTTGCCTTTATGCGGTTCGAGATATTTTTTGGCGATGCTTTCAATTGTCGGAGTTTCATTATAAGCAGGGCTAGCACCAGTGGAAAGAAGTCCTTGAGTTGCTTTGCTACGTACCATAGCGATACGTTCGAGTTCTTCCAATACGATTTTATTTTCAATCAAATCTTCCATCTCTTTCCACTCTTCTTTAGAGGGATTGATAAAGGTATTTCTAAAATACTTTCTGCTTACGAATTGAGATATAATCAAATCGCGTCCGATCCCTTTGGGAAACTGTCGAACAGCTATGAATAGATTGTTGACGTCAAATTTTTTGTTCAGCTTTTCAATTTTAGTAGCGTTTTCATCATTAAAAAACACCTCATATTCTGAAGTTTTTGTAATGTCTTTATTGCCACTGTAAACTGTTTTGATGAGCAATAGTTCCTTTTCGGAAAACAAATTATAGCTTCGGAAAAAATCAATTTTCTTATCGAGATTTGGTTCTTTTGCCTTGCTGAGAACGCTTCCAATGTCGCGTATATATTGGGAGTATTTGCTAGACACATAGGCGTCTGTTACATTGACTGGGTAGTCATTTTGCAATTGGATGAAAAAGTCATTTGGAAGATTTTTCCGCAACCGTCGTTTGTTGTCTTTGTACTCGTAACGAAGCGCAATCCAGCCTATTGCAGTTCTGTATTTGTGTTCATTCTTGAGTATCGTTAGGGCTTCGGTACTGACTTTGTTATCATTGGAATAATCCATGAGAAAGGCTATTACTTTTTGCTCTAGATTTTTATAAACTTCCAATGCACTCTCGTTAGAAAGGTCTTCTTTATGTAAGTAAGTCAATCGACTAATTTCCGATTTAAAGTTATCGTAAATGACTTGTTCGATACGCGCAACTTCTTCACTCAATTTTCCCGTTTCATCCAGGAACCTTATACTGTGGTCTTTAATATTTATTTCGACTTTATAACTTTCGCCAGGGTTTAGAAAAAGCGGAAAGAACCTTTTTTCAAAATCAAAATACGCATTTCCATAAATAGCATGAAGCCCGTTTATTTCAAATCGAAACCTTCCATTAGTATCAATGTTGAATTCTTTTTTTCCTTTCAATCCACTGACCGTGTCGAATAAAGAGATTTTACCAGTTTTTGGTTTGAAATCACTATAGTCACTGACACTTCCCTCAATAAATATCTTTTTGGATTGAATAGGAAATAGATTGCTTTGGCTGGAAACTGTGTTAAGTGCTAGGAGCAAAAGACAAAGGGGGAGGAGGGCTTTGAATTGCATGTACTTTAGGTTTAGTTATTGGGAAACGTCTTGTAGCTCAATCAACTTTAGAAGTTCATGTTGATTCTTATAGTATAAAATTATATCTAAAATACCAAGTGGATTAGTAGGGTTTACGTTTACTAAGTTTTTAAAACTTAGTAAACGTAAACCACTGACTATTAGTGTTTTATTTGCAGATTTCGAATCGTCTATCTTCTTTTATCAGAATTCCGACGTCCACCTCTATCTGACCCACTTCCACTGTTGGATGAAGGGCGAGCGTAGCGACTGCTTCTGCTGTTGCCACCACCTCTGTTACTGCTATTTCGGTTATTATGGTTTCGCCCACCACCACGTTGAGGTCTGTCCTCTGAAGGTTCGATTTTACCATCATCTACGTAAGGATGTTCTTCTATGACAGGGATCTTTTGATCGATCAATTTTTGAATATCTCGTAGGTAGGCGCGTTCTTCTCCATTACAAAAAGAGATAGCAACACCACTAGCTTTTGCACGACCAGTACGACCGATACGGTGTACATAAGTTTCAGGAACGTTTGGCAAATCATAGTTGATCACCATTGACAATTCTGATACATCAATACCACGTGCTGCAATGTCGGTAGCTACGAGTACTTCTGTGGTTCCTTCTTTGAAATTACCTAGTGCGCGTTGGCGTTGAACTTGTGATTTATTTCCGTGGATGGCTTCTGCCTTAAGTCCTGCACGATCAAGCAATTTTACAATTTTATTCGCACCATGCTTTGTTCTGGAGAAAACAAGTGTTGAGCTCACTTCTTCTGTTTGTAGAAGGTGAATGAGTAGTTTCGTTTTATTGCTTTTTGCAACGTAGTAGATCGCCTGATCAACACGCTCTGCAGTTGCCTGCTCTGGCTTGATGGTCACACTTTCATAACTTCCCAATATCTTCTTAGACAAGGTAACAATACTTGGAGGCATTGTAGCTGAGAAGAATAGCGATTGACGCTCAGTCGGAAGTTTTGAAATAATTTTTTTGATTGGATTGATAAAACCCATATCCAACATATGATCGGCTTCATCAAGGGTAAAATACTTGACGTGGTCAAGTGAGATAAACCCTTGGTCAATAAGGTCAAGAAGACGACCCGGTGTAGCAACTAATATGTCGATACCCTTGCGTAAAGCTTCTGTTTGACGAAATTGTTTCACACCACCAAAAATAACGGTACCACGTAGACCTGTGTACTTACCGTATTTTTTAAAGTTTTCACCAATCTGTATCGCTAGCTCACGAGTAGGTGTAACAACAAGTGCTTTTATTTTACGCGCTCCTTTTTGATCTTTTTCCCAATTCTGCTCGAGCATCATATTTTGTATGATTGGAACAGCAAATGCACAGGTTTTTCCGGTACCGGTTTGGGCACAGCCTAATAAATCTTTACCTCTTAATAAAATTGGAATTGATTGCTCCTGAATTGGTGTAGGGTTGGTATATCCTTGCTCCTCTAGAGACCTTAGAATAGGCTCTATTACATGTAACTCTTTGAAAGTCATTGATTTGTTTATTATTAATGTTTATTTAATCAGATGCTCACTGCCATGCAATACACACTTTATCAAACACCTGCTTTGAATGATTCTGTATAATTCATTCCAAGCTTCTAACTACGTTAAACAAATCATTCATGTAAAAGATGCAAAGATAGAGGAATACTTTGGATATATTTTGATTTTGTGGTAAAATTGGGAAGTTTTCGGAATTTTATTTCGAGCTTTCCAAGTGTTATGACTGACTGGAGGGACTCGATTGAAGGAATTAATAACTTGTCCTATGCACAGAGTGGGAAGGGATTCAGCAATTTAGTGCGGACTTTCCGCTTAATACATCCAATTCATCTATTCCTCACAAGGTAATAATGAAGCTAGATAAGCTGAGTACTGAGTTCCTGTAATTTAGCCTAATAGATGCAGTCGTGGATGATCTTGTCCTTGTTCTGCAGCTTTTTACTATCTTGAAAAATCTTTCATATTGAAAATATACACTGTATTGAAATATCAAAAACTTATCTTATTTGCATTCGTTTTACTTGGCTTTTTTGCTTGCCAAAATGAGACAAGGATTGACCCTTGGGAATTTCGGGAAAGTGGAACAGCTAACTGGTTGAGCGCAACAGTACCTGGACTTGTGCATACCGATTTGCTGGATCATGGATTGATTCCTGATCCCTTTGTATCTACCAATGAATTAGAGATAAAGTCATTAGAAGCGAAGGACTGGGAATACAAAACGACTTTTGTGCTTTCGTCTGATTTGATGAAAAATGAACAGGTTGATTTGATCTTTGAAGGATTAGATACCTATGCAGATGTATTCTTGAATGATTCCTTGATTATCCAAGCAGATAATATGCATCGGCCTTGGTCAGCGGAGGTAAAGCGTCTCTTGAATCGAAAAGAGAATGAATTGAGGGTGCAATTTTATTCGCCAGTTCGTAAAGGACAAGAGAAATTGGAGGAATTAGCTTACTTGATTCCAAATGGAAATGAATCGGTTCCTTTGGGGAAACAGAATTCGGTTTTTAGCCGAAAGGCACAGTATCATTTTGGATGGGATTGGGGCCCTCGCTTAGTGAGTAGTGGGATTTGGAGAGAGATGAAATTTAAAGGATGGAATAAGGCGAAGATTGAAAACGTAAAAATTGATGTAAAAGGTTTGGATGAAAATGAGGCAGAATGTGTCGTGTTGATTGAGGCATTGAATCTTAGTGGAAGTAATCTAGAGGCGGTGGTTAGTTTTGGAGACAGTCAAATGAATTCAAATATTATTTTGGGAGGCAAAGATAAGATTGCTTATCGAGTAAAAATTTCAAATCCAAGAATCTGGTGGCCCAACGGAATGGGCGAGCAAGCTCTATATGATGTAAAAGTTGACTTGGTGCTTGACGGGAAAGCCGTAGATAGTTATATAACTAAGTTCGGTTTAAGAACAGTAAAATTAATTCAAAATCCAGATACTTTTGCTGTCGCCGAAATACCTGAAGAACGAAGTCCATCTTCCTTTTATTTGGAGATAAATGGCATTCCTACTTTTATGAAAGGAGCTAATTATATTCCAGCTGATTTTTTCAATAACCGTGCTCGTAATAAATATGATCGAGTTATTCAAAATGCGTTGGATGCCAATATGAATATGTTGCGTGTTTGGGGTGGGGCTATTTATGAAGACGATGCCTTCTACGAACTTTGCGATGAGAAAGGGATTTTGATTTGGCAAGACTTTATGTTTGCCTGTGCCATGGTACCCACTCAAAAGGAGCACTTGGAAAATATTAGATTGGAAGCGAAAGCAAATGTTCAACGATTGCACAATCATCCTTCGGTAGTCTTGTGGTGCGGAAATAATGAAAACTTAACGGGCTGGCAGGCCTGGGATTGGCAGAATACTTATGACCTTCATGGAGCTGATTCTCTTGCAGTTTGGGAAGCTTACGATACCCTTTTTAACCATAGTCTGAAAGCTATAGTGACGGAACATGGCAATGATATTTATTGGCCTAGTTCACCAACATCTGCTACCAACTCTCGTGAAAATAAATGGTCAGGTGATCAACATGAATGGGGAATTTGGTTTGGACAAAAATACTTTGATCACTATAAAGAAAACGCGGGAAGATTCATTAGCGAATTTGGATTACAATCCTTTCCAAGCATGTCTACCATTCAAAAAATGGATACGTCCATTACCAATTGGGAGCTGGAGACCTTATCTCTAAACTTCCGTCAACGCTCCAAGATGAACTGGATTAAAGAAGGTTTTGATGGCTTTGATATGATGCGACATTACATTGATTATTATTACCCGGAACCAAAAGGTTTGGAAGATTTTGTCTACCTGTCTCAGTTAACTCAAGCGGACGGCTTGCAGGTCGCTATTGAATCCCATCGTCGTAACAAACCGTATACGATGGGCTCGCTTTATTGGCAAATTGACGATGTTTGGCCAACTATATCTTGGTCAACAGTTGATTATTATGGAAATTGGAAGGCGGCGCACTATGCGGTTCGTGAGGCCAATAAAGAGATGATTATCAGCGTCAATGTAGAGGGGAATCAATTGGACGTCCATCTCGTATCTGATCGACTAACTGAGTTCAATGGAAAATTGAAATTGGAGTTGAAGACCTTGAGTGGGGCCTTCGTTCAAGATATTGATTTGATAGATTGTTGGGTTGGAAAATTAGGTAATAAAATTATTTACTCGACAGAACTCGCTAAGTTTTTAAAAGGGAAAAAACCATCTGATGTATTTTTGACAATGGCTTTGATGGATGGTTCTAAAGTAATTGATCAGGGCCTGCATTATTTTGCAAAGCCAAGAGAAATGCAATTGAAAGATCCGTCTATTCATACTGAGATTATTGGTAATCGAGTTAAGCTGAGTTGTAACCATTTGGCAAAGGGGGTTTACCTTTCTGTGCTTGATACGGAGAGTCATTTTTCTGATAACTACTTTGATTTATTGCCGGGAGAGACGAAGGAGGTGATTCTAGAGCGGACTTCTGATGAGATCGATTTAGGGACTAGTCTGAAGGTGGAATCGCTTTGGGATTTAGTAAAATAAGCGGACCCAAATCTCGATGAACGTTTGCTAATTTGTTAAATTTTACTAAAAAAAAGGCATTTAATCATTCCAAGCCCAATTCCTTCCGCATTCCAGAATCTGCATTTGCATGTTTATTCCAATAGTCGGATTTAATCGTTTTAATCAACTTAGCAGTAGTCGTCAATTTCTTACGATTGGATCCAAAACCATCTAGATAGGTCTCTTCCCAAGAGAGGATGCTATGTGGAAAATCAGTGGCATAATGAATCGTTGTTGAGCGTTCTAAGTCAGGAAAATTAATCGTGTAGTTGGAAGTCTTTTGATCAATTTTTGCAGTAAAAAATTCACAGGCATAGGCTTTCAACTCCTTGTGGGCCAAACGAAGGTAGAAGAAGGAAGGAATCATTTTTTGTTTTCCCTTTGGAAGTTTAGCTGGATTCAATCGAATCATAGACCAGATGTCATCTTCCATCAAAGTTTTGCCCATCTTGATATTGTCTTGTGTCTCACCTTCAAAGTAAGAGTCAATATTAAACTGGAAATTTTCTTTACGTGGATTATTGCGCATTTCCATGAAGGTGTGTCCGCACCATTCCTGCGAGGAAGATGAAATCTTTAGCGAATGTTTGCCATTATCAAAAGGAAAGAAACTGGAAGTCATCATAGAATAGGGATAAACACCCGTGTTGAATTTCTTAGTAAAGTTGAGTTTCAAAACGGAAACATCATCTTTCTTTTGACGATCAGATTTTGCATTGGTCATCGGAGAGAAAGGTTCGGTAACGAAAACTAGAACAGCCTTGCCATCCCGTAATTCGCCATAGCGTGCTTGACTAAGTTCATAACTGGAAATTTCAGCTTCACCAGCGTACCAATATTTTATTTTGGTCGGATCGGGTTCTGTATTTTCTACTGGACTTGAAGAGCTAGAATCAGTACTGCAGGTAAACAGTAATATTGAAAAAAGGATTTGGGTATAGGTCAACATGTTTTTCATTTTTTTCGCGAATAGAATGGATTTTGACTTATAAGACTCTGGTCATTACTATTAGTTCAAACAAGAAATTAGATCTTTTTGTTTTTGTATTTATTTTAATCTGCTCAAACTATCGTGGGGGAGTCATTTGAAACATCTGGCTCGTTTAGTAACTCCTTGGCAATCCAATCAACTATAGACTCATTTTTGTAGAATTCATGTCCTTGATTATCGAATAGCTTGTAAGTTATATTCATCATTTTAAACCATTTTTCCTTGGGTTTAAAGGGATCTAGTTTACCAAAGATGAGCTGAGTAGGACAAGTTAATCGTTCCGATTCATATCGAAGACGAGTAGATGAGACTGCAAGTAAAGCATCGCAATTGAGCCCTTGTTGTATAGCCTTCCATGCAATCACTCCACCAATGCTAAAGCCAAGAATAGAAACCTTGCTATCCTCTGCTTGCAATAGATTTTCAACAGCCATATCGATGCCACCGTTTACAAATTGCTGATGGATGTTTTTTTCTGTAAAGTCAGATTGATCAATTTCGCCAAGAGCACAGGCGTCATAATATTGGAGTTCAAACTTCTGATCTAGAAGGTGAAGGTACTTTTGGATGTAAGTCGGTTGTTTACCTCCCCACAGGTCTGAAATAATAATGAGTCTTTTCAAGGAGTTTAAGACAACAAAATATTAGCAATAAAAGCAAAGCCATAGGCCAAGAATAAAAAGAAGAAAAACTGCCAAATTGCATATTTCCATTTCCCAGTTTCCTTGCGCACAATCGCCACCGTACTCATACACTGCATAGCAAAGACATAAAAAATCAATAGCGAAATAGAAGTAGCTAAATCATAGCGCGGTTTTCCCGTTGCCATGACTTTCTCCTGTCGGAGTCGTTGGACCACTGTTGCTTCTTCCTCTGAGCCAATGCTGTAAATGGTGGACAGTGTGCCCACAAAAACTTCACGAGCAGCAAAGGAGCTAAGGATAGCAATTCCAATTTTCCAATCATAGCCCAATGGAGCAATAGTAGGTTCAATAAACTTACCAATGTAGCCGATGTAAGAGTATTCCAAATCAAAGGCATCGCGACTAAGATTCATTTGAGGGGATGCCGTTTCTTGGTAGCTTTGAAACTGCTGATCAATGTATTCTTCTGATTTTGGACTATTAGTAGAGAGTAACCAAAGAAGGATGGAAATCGCCAAAATTACTTTTCCAGCTTCCACCACAAAAGATTTGGTCTTGTTGTAAACATTGTGAAAGATATTACGCCAATTGGGCATTCGATACTTTGGAAGTTCTAAAGACCAAAGTGGGTTGGATGGTATTTTGCTTCGTCGATTGACCAACCATGCCACTGCCAGTGTAGCAATAACACCAAGGAGGTAAAGTGCTAGAAGTAACAATCCTTTCATACCAATAAAAGCGCCGCTGTCGTCTGGCACCACCACTGCAATCAAGATCGTATAGACCGGTAATCGCGCGCTACAAGTCATCAGGGGAGAGGCTAGAATGACAGCCATTCGCTCCCTCGGATCGTCAATTACGCGAGTACTCATGATGGCAGGAATGGAACAAGCCCAGCTCGACATTAATGGGATTACACTTTTTCCGCTAAGGCCAAATTTTCGTAAAAAGGCATCTGAGATAAATGAAATCCGAGACATATAACCCACGTGCTCAAGGACACCCAGTAAGAAAAACAGTATGGCAATTTGTGGTATAAAAATCACTACGCCACCAATCCCAGGAATAAGTGCTTGAGAAACGAGGCTGTTGATCCAGCCTGCAGGTAAGTTGGCTTTCGCAAAACTTGACAGGGCAGAAAAACTAGCGTCAATCATGTCCATCGGATAGCCAGATAAACTGAAGACAGCTTGAAAGACCATCCACATAATGGCAATAAAAAAGAACATCCCATAGATTGGATGTAAGAGGTATTGATCCCATTTTTTTGTATTGGTCAGATAGGTCTTTGCATTCCTATTTTCTACAGAAGATTGGATAAGTCCATGAATGGTTTTTCGACGTTTGAGAAACTCTTCCTCTCGCTCAGCCACTGGGTTTTCACTAGCCAAGGTTTCGACGTAACGATTGACATATTGACCATTCTCAAAATCATCATAAGCAGAACGGCAGACAGAGTGGGGGATAGAGAATCCCCCCTGTTCAATGAAGCCCTCAAGTTCTTTCAGACCATCACCTTTTCTAGAGTTGGTCATCACAACAGGACAGCCAATAAGGTCTCTTATTTTATCAGAATCTACTTGTATTTTATTTTTGATCAACTCGTCTTTGAAGTTGATAACCAGTATTATAGGTGCACCTAGGTCAGCTATCTCTGAAAACAGAATTAGATGATCTTCGAGTTGGGTTCCACTAGCCACAAAGACGATTGATTTGCCCTGTTTGGCGTGTTGGAGAATGGCATTTTTAGAGATGACTTCTTCAGGAGAAGTAATTCGTAGTGACTTCAAACCAGGTAAGTCAATAATAGCGAATTTCTTAAAAACGCCCTTTTTACGCTCTACAGTTACGCCAGCAAAGTTCCCAACCTTTTGATTGAGTCCAGTCAGCTGATTGAATAAGCTACTTTTACCGGAGTTGGGTTTACCAATCAGTACGATTTCTTGCTGTGCTGTCATATCTTAATCCACTCGATTTTGGTGAAATCATCCATTCGGAGGCTCATCATTTTGCTGCCAATAGTAAGGTTGATTAAATGGGTAAAGGAAGGGCTGTAATTTACGGAGAAGACTGTTCCAATGCTGATACCATTGGCCAGCAGAAAGGCACGAAGTTCTAATGATCCATCGATACCAATTACAATGGCTCGATCTTCTTGTTTTAATGATAGTTCTCTCAAAATTTTACGATTCCTGATTAAGTCGTAAAGTACGGATTGTTTTAAAAGAATCAGCTAGTTTGTAGTGTAAATCGTTTGTCAAATTAACTTTGAACGATTTTTTTATTTTAGTAAGAATTGTTTTTGAGAGATGAGACCATCTCTATTGCTAAGCCTTCCTAATTGTCTCCTCACTAAGAGGCAATTAGGAAGAAAGGGATTAGCAGTATTACAACTGAGACGGCCCTCAATCTGTCATTGCATTGCAAGCCTATTGCTCCACAATCACCGCCTTCGGCGTTTTCTCAAAAGTAATATCCTCAAAAGGAGCTTCTTGAACTAATACTTTAACAAAATCTGTCTTACCACGTGGTTCTACGGGGATTCCATTCTTTAGCTTATACCAGCTTAATGAATTGGGAAGAAGCAATCCATTGATGGTTTTCCAATCATTGTAGCGAATCCATTTGATCTTCTTACTTTTTTCATTGGAGAAATAAGTCACCGTATAACCAAGCCAAGTCATTTCATAAGTATCCAGATCGTAATGGACAAAATACTCATCCTTTGAGCTGACACCTACGCCATCATTATAAGTGATTCGAAAGCCAGGATAGGACTTTCCTTCAAATTCAAGAGGCGGAGTGCTGTCGTACACAATCCCATCATCTGCTAGCACAAAGGGCATGGCATAGAAGTAGAACATGAGATTGTGGTAAAAAACGGGATTGCCTTTGTAAATAGATGTGTCGGCATCGAGCCAATAGTCTTGACCATCATAACCCGTGACGAAAGTAGCTGCTTCGATTTTTTCTCGTCGATTTTTTAGATCGATAAATTGAACTTCATTGCCATCTTCCTCTGATACAATTTCATAGGACATAGCATGCATTTTCTGCCAAGTGTTGAGTCCTCCATGTTTTGCAAATATCATTTGGAGTTCAGGAGGATATTTGTTTTCTGAAATTGCTTGTGTTTGGGAAGTGGTATCATTTGATTTGGTGGAAGTTGGTTGATCATTGCAAGCTGAAAGCAATAAAATGGACAAACCAACTATAAGGTTTTTATACATATGCTGTTTTTTAGATCAGCAAAATTATCAAAAAGAAGGAGAAGTGGTGAATTTTCGGTTAGTTTCCTCTGGAACTTTGGAGTAAATGTCAATTACATTACCACAATAGCTTAAACGCTTGCTGGTTATGGCAACACAGCTTATTTTAAAACATCTAATTCTTGGGTATAATCATATTGCAAATCTTCGTGTAAGGTTTTAATAGCTTTCTCAATAGCGCTAAGTTGACGGAGATAAAGATTGATGAGCATTTGATTTCTTTTGATGCTAGGACTAAAGTTTTTTAGCTTGCCACAAAAGTAAAGTAATAATTCAACTTCGGTTTGCCGCTTTTGTGAATAGCGAACGAATTTTTTTATGT
>CAKZUK010000119.1 GCA_937921775.1 uncultured Saprospiraceae bacterium | reverse complement strand
TTCAAGCGAAACAATGATTTAAATGTGGAACTATGTATTTCAGTTTGTAACATCTCAAATAATTCAGTATTCTCAGTAACAGGCATAATTTATATATTTGCCTCATTATAAAGATTTTCATTAACCTGACGACATTGAGCTATGGCTACGAAAATCAAATGAGCTTCGCCCACAGAATCAAGCCCGTCTGGCCAGCCGGACAGGCACTTACGCTCGCCTTTAGGCAATAACTTTAAACAGCTTCAATGGAAAAATTTGGTATTTAGTTTTTTCAATGATTCTTTTCTTTAAAAAATATTTCAGTAATGGCCCCCTCATCATTATAGTTGGTATAGGTTCCTTCCAACTGACGACTCATGCTTTTTAACAAATAATTACCTAGTCCCTCTTCCTTTCCATCAATGTTATTTTCAGTAAAGCCAGGTCCATTGTCTTTATAAAAGATGAAATAGCCGTCCTTTTTAGTATTTATTTTTATGTAAATGTGAAGCTGCTCTTCTCCTATATATCCATGCTGAAAACTATTGGTTAACAACTCAGTGAGCATAATTCCAACAGGCATTAAAGTTTCCAAATTAATTGAAAGTGCTTCTATATCTAGATCAAAAACGGGCTTTTTTTCGATTGGCGACAAATTACTGAAATGTTCACAAAGATTAGAAGTATAATTATGGATATTGACTAGGTCAGTATCTCCATCTTGATAGAGTAAGCCATGCATTGAGGCCATACTATAGACACGATTTGACATATCCTCCAAACTTTTACGTGCCTTAGGAGTTTCTACTTCATCTAAGTGTAATTCTAATAGACTGATGATAACTTGAAGATTATTTTTAACCCGATGATGCACCTCACTTTGTAATACTTTTTGTCTTTTCAAGGAGATTGATAAATCTGCGTTTGATTCAGTAATGATAGCCGCTTGTTTTTCAGTTTTCCTATTTACTTTACGCAATCTTAAATATGCGTATCCCAACAAGCTGGTAAATAACAATAGCAATCCAGACATCCCCCATAGCCAGTTACGCCTTTCTCGTTCATATCTAATTTCCTGTTTCTGTTCTTGTATTTTTTGCTCTTTTTTCTTGTCCTTATAACGAGCATCTATTTCGAGAAGTTTTTCAGTATTGGACTTATAGACCTCCGAAAGTTGCATCTCAAAACCTTTATTGATATAAAGCCAGGCAGAATCAGTATTTCCCAACTCATTGAATAACTCTCCTCTTTTTTTATAGGTATAGTAATATAAATGTTTTGCATCAACCCCCATTTTAGCTGCTAAATCTGCAGCTATTAAAGAGGAGTCATTATAAATTAATGCTTTTTCTAAATCCCCCATTAAGCTATAAATACTAGTCAGGTTTCCCATCACCCCTCCATATCCTGAGTAGTCTCCTGTTTTCTTCCAATAGTGTCCCGCAGCGTTAAAATGTTCAATGGCTTGTTCTTTATCTTCTTCAACCAACATCATCGCTGCCAAAATATGACCAACAGCTTCCTCTTCATATTTTCCGTATTTTGGAGCTGTTCGCAATACTTCTTTGGCATAAAACAAGGTAGAATCGCCATCATTAAAAATACGATGATAGGAAGATATACGAATTGAGAAGCGAGGGTACAAGGAATCTATTTCATGAGTTTTGATAATCGATTCTGCATAGCGGAGACTCATCAGACAATTATCTTTAAGACCAATTTTTTCATAAAGATGGGCTAGTGATAATTGGTTGTTAGTCAAAACATCCCAATATTTTCGTTTTTCACAAACGTCCGAAAGGTGGAGTAATTTCTCTAAAGCTTTTTCATTTTTATGATCTTTCTCTAGTGCTTCTGCTTGCCGCAACTGCACTCTGATGCCGAAGGGGGAATCTATTTGATTGCTGCTTACCAGCTCCTCTGATAATTCATTTAGAATCAATAATGAACTATCATTTTTAAAGTTTAAGAGTAAATCCTTTGCTTGTATAAATCGCTGTTGCATCTCTTTCGTCCCCTTGAATTCCTGTGCCACTACTCTACCAGAGCCAACTGATAGAATAAGCCAGATACAACAAGTCCTCAAGATTATTCTTTTCATTCCGATCCAATTAAGCATGCTTCAAACGATAAGATAAAACCTACAAATATTATATTTATAAGTAATGTACATAACACTAATTCCTTACTTTGACGAAAGCCAGAAATCTAAGAGTAAAAGCAGTGGAATTAGTTTAGGCTATTTCTCAATTATGAGAATAATGGCTTATCGAAGTTCATTCAACGTTTCTACAAATCAATTTAAGGGAAAACTTTCTTTTCTTCAGAAAAATGTTCTGAATGGTAGTATATATGTTCTGAATGGTATCCTTTTATGTTTAAAACCTTCGTTTTCATGACTATTCTCTAAGCAATTGTGTGCCTGAGCAATAAGCAAACAAATTGTTCAATGCAGGAAATGCATGGACAGGCACCTATACGCATACAGGATGGTTTCAATTGTAAAAATAGCCTTATTGCGATGAAAATAGTCTGTTATATTAACTAAAACAGCGTCAAATAACTATCCATTTTTTTCTTTAAAGAAGAAGTCGGTGACTGCTCCGTTCTCGTTTTTAGTAGTTATACGACCTTGAAGTTGACGAGCCATACTTCGAATCAAATAAGTACCTAGTCCCCCTTCTCGTTCCTTCTTTCTGATACAAAATCTCGTGAATGGCAGCCATACTGTAAATCCGGTTCGACATACCTTGCATACTCTTACGTGCCCGAGGGTCCTCAATTTCTTCTTTTTGTAAATCAAGTAAACTAATGATAACCTGTAGATTATTTTTCACCCGATGATGTAGTTCTCCTTGCATCATCGTTTGTTGTTCTAATGAAATGGAAAGTTGATCATTTGCTTTCCGCAAACGTCAAACATTATGGCCCAAGGCTCCGGTAAACAAAAGCATAAGAGCAGTCAAGCCAAGCCACCAATACTTTCGTTCCTTTTCAAACTTTAGTTCACGTGCTTGTTCAGCAATCTTTAGTGCCTTCTTTTCATCTTTGTAACGCGCGTCAACCGCAAGAACTTTTTCATTATTTTCTTGCCAATTATGATCCAACTGGTTTCGATAACCTTTGTCCATGTAGTACATTGCTGAATCAATATCTCCCTTCTGCTTATAAACCTTACTCCTGAAATGATAAGCATTAGATAAGACAAAGTGTTCATCATTTCCTCCCCCCTTTATCTTTTTGGCAATAGCAAGTGTGGTGTCATTATAAGCCAGAGCCCTATCTAGTGATCCTTTAGAAAGATACCAACCTCTTGCACTTCCAGTCATGTAACTGTAGCCCGTATAGTCTTTTACAATAAGAAAGTTCTTTGCTGCTGCCTTCCAATGATTCAGGCGCTCGTCTGTATCCCCTTTCTCTAACATTCCCATCAGCATATGCCCTACAGCAGTCTCTTCCAATTGATTGTATTTGGGAGCAGTTCGCAATACTTCTTTAGCATAATATTTAGACGAATCGACATTATCAAAAATTCTGTGATAGGAAGATATCCGGATACAATAAAGTGGGTAAATCGAATCCAACTCAACATGACTTTTAATCGCTGAGTCTGCTAACCTTAAATGTACCAAACAACTATTATCTAATCCTATTTTTTCATAGAGTCTTGCCAGAATAAGGTTTGAATTGGCATATACATCCCAAACTTCTTTTTCAAAAGAAAGATCTTTAACATGTAGTAATTTTACCATAGCAATGCTATCTCTTTGATCTTTCTCTAGTGCCTCTGCCTGTCGGAACTGCACTTTCAAACCAAAAGAGGAATTGAGTTCTTTTGCTTGAGCTAAGTTCTCTACCAACTTATCCAAAACTAAAAGCGCGCTATCATTTTTAAAGCCCATCAGGTAGTTCTTGGCTAAGACAAATTGTTCTTGTTGCTCCGATGACGACATAGCGGTTTGCCCCCAGCTCCAAAAAGGAAATACGAGGAATACCATCAAGGCATAGCATCTAATTTGTTTAGGTTGGTATGTCATTTCTGAAAATTCTTTCACAATTTAAAATGGGAAATAAGCTCAAACGCGAAGACAAATCTTTACGTTTTAGAATATTTCCCATTTTGAGACTTAACACAAGCCTAGATCAATTTCCCCATCTCTATTTCTTCTTCCCTTTCTTTGCTCCACTTTTCTTTGCTTCCTTTTTAGAAGTCGTTTTTCTAAGGACTCGACTTCCTGAATCCTGTATCACAAGGTCATCCAAATGATCTACATCAGGAATATTACCTCCTTTAAATGTGAGAAACAGTCCACCAAAAAGTGCCAACAATAATAAACTAGAAGTAATCAGAGAAATCGTTTTACCGAGGTAAAAAGACCTTGGTTCAAAGCGCATTTCTACTTTGTGTTTACCCGCAGGTAAACGAGCACCTCTAAGCAAGTAATTTACTTTGGTGATACCATCATCGATCTTTTTATCATCGATATATAAGTTCCAGCCCTTGTTGGGGCCGTAGAATATTTCGGAGAAGACTGCTAGTTGTTCGCTTGCCGCATTATAGTCGTAGACCATTTTATCAGGGTGATAGCTCGTTAATTTAATAGAAGCCATCGGGTCTGGTTGAATGGTCAAACCGTTAAATAAGTTGGCATATGATTTTTGAACCACTGCTTTTTCGCGAGGTTTGAGCGTAGCAAGTGCCGCTATTTCTGCATCTCCATTTTCGACTAGATCGTAGCTATTCACCAACCAGGCATTACCTAAAGCCGTACTATTAGGAACAGCTCGTGGAGGGCCACCTTGTGCTTGCGGTATGAGCCATTTCACATTCAGCATGTCTACGATATGTGGATATTTACTAAAGTCTGCTAGATACCGTTCTATAAGATCCCGAAAACGTATCAACTTAGCCGCATGATAACCACCAATACTTTTGTGATGAAAGGAAGCATCCCAACTTACAAACGGGTTTCCTCTACTTAGGTCAAGTACTCGATAATGTGCATCTTTTTCGGTCGTTAATATTTGTGTATCTGCGGGAGATGGTGCTGGATTCTTTTCAGCAGTCGTTTCTTTTCTTGGTTCGTATTTATCTTTATTGATGATTCGACGGTCAATCGTCCAAGCATCAATTGTGATTAACAGCGCCAAAGCACCTACCATATAAAGTGCTTTTAATTTCCCCTTTAGGTAAGCGAAGATCAAAGTTCCAGAAAGCAAAATCAACAGCAATGAACGAATCGCATCTGCCCGCATAATCGCTGCTCGATCTGACTTTACAATGTCAATAATACTAGCCAAACGCGCGTCTCTATCTCCTCCACTAAAATCCATTGTACCACTTAAAATAATCGCAATCAAGCACAAACCTCCCGTTATCCCAAGTGCAATATAAAGTGATTTTTGTTTTCGCTCTAGCGAAATACCTTTACTCACTACAGCTTGTAATCCCATAGCTGCAAGTACAACTATGAAAAGTTGAGTGAGCCCCAAAGCCATAGAGACTGCTCTAAATTTATTAAACATCGGGAAGTAATCAACCAACAAATGATTGAGAAAGAAATTCCCTCCCCAAGCAATACTTAGCGTAAAAAATGCAGAGATCACCAACCACCATTTCATTTTTCCTTCTACCAAAAAGGCACCAAGGAAAAACAATAATATTAAAATCGCACCAGCATAAATTGCAACGCCCACAAAAGGTTGATTGCCCCAATAAAAAACAGCTGCAATTGATTTTCCTGCAGTAATACGTGCTTGATCTCTACTATATCCTTGTTGGATAAACTGAGTTTCCTGTTGTTTAAAAAGTCGCTTGTATGTTTCTGTTCCTTCAAAAGATTGAGATGAGCCACCTCCATTGAAATTTTGCACCAGCAAACTCATACTTTCTAATTTGCCATAGCTCCAATCCCACATATACTCTTTTGTCAAACCATCGTCTGACTCTCCTGCTCTTGGAGTCAACTCAGATTTACCTCTAATCGTTTCTTTCGAATATTCATAGGTTGTCCAAAGGCGGGATGTGTTGGCCAATATTCCAAACAGACCACATATCGCCAAAACGCCAATCGCCTTCCAAAGCTGTGGCATCGTCTTTTTGCGTCCAGCGTCCACCAACTCAATAATACCCAAGATTCCAATCAACAAAAACATGTAATAGGTAATCTGCAAGTGATTGGCTAGTAATTGACAGGACAGAAAGATCCCAAACAGAACGCCACCAAGAATAAGTCTTCCCCGCAAAGCCAATATCAAACCACTCAAAACCCCTGGCACCAGAGCCAAAGCCACCATCTTGGTAGAGTGCCCCGCTTCGGCAATGTCCATATAATAGGTAGATAAGCCGAAACCAACGGCTCCTGCTATTGCAATCCGCCAATCAACTTTCAAAACGATCAAAAACAGGTAGCAACACATCATTGCTAGCAAAATCACGTATGGCACATCGGTTATATTATGCCAAAGGAGTAATGCCTTGTAAGCATATTTATTGAGGTTACCGGAATCAGGTCCAACGATCTGATAGGCAGGCATACCACCAAACATAGAATTGGTCCAAAGTGGATATTCGCCAGTTTCCTTCTTTATTTTAGTTGATTCGCCCTGCATTCCGTAGGCACGGGTGTTATCCGCTTGTCCCAACACTTTATTGTCGATGATGTAGGGTGAGAAGAAGGCAAAAGAAACCACCAGACAGGTGACAAAGGCGATTATATGCGGTACAAATTTTCCGAGAAGAGAATCTTTCATTGCTTAGATCAGGTTATTAGGTGAATTGTCCTGTTAATTTATGCGTATCTATACGCTTTTTGGACGGCTAAAGGTACATATTTTTGGGAAAACAGGGGTGGAATGGCAGTTTCAGTTGTAGTGGCAATGGGGTTTCAGTTTCAATGGCAGTGGTAATGGAGTTTCAGTTAAAGTGGCAGTGGCAATGG
>CAKZUK010000118.1 GCA_937921775.1 uncultured Saprospiraceae bacterium | reverse complement strand
TTAATTAAAAATAACAAAACCACCGCCACCGCCAGATTCGGAGCTAATTTTTTCCTCCTTCACTGCCTTCATCTTTCTTTCAATTTCAGCTTGTCTCGCAGCCATTTCTTTCTCTTGCTTTTTCTTTATTTCCTCTTTTATTTTTGGATCTAGTTTGACAAGCTTTAAATCATTGGAATTCTTTGGAGCTCCTAGTAAAACTTCATCACCTTTAGCTAGGCCATGCTCAATAATGATGGCTTCATCATTCGACAAACCAGTAATTACTTCTTGCTTCACGATGCTACTCCCATTGTTTTTATAAACAAAACTTAAGGAATCACTATATAAGGCTTCCAGCGGAATAGACAATCTGTTTTGTAAAACATCCGTGGTGATATTATTACTAGTCGTCATTGCAGGTCTTAGAATAGAATCCACTTCGTTTAATTGAACCACCACTTCAAAAACTTTGGAATCGTAGTTGCGTAATTCTTCTCCAATGTTAGCCACTTGGATCACCTTACCTGTATATTTCAAGTCCGGAAAAGCATCCACTTCAAGAGCTACTTCTTGCCCTTTTTTCACACGGCTAATGTCCACTTCATTGATGAAAGTTTTACTAACCATATCGCTTAAATCAGGAAGCTCTGCAACAACTGGATCCCAAGTACTTATTTGTGAGCCGGGCCCTGTCTTACCACCCCAGCCACGGGCATAAATTACCATTCCATCTTTAGGCGCTTTAATAATAAAGTCATTGGATAGCGCTGCCAGTTGATCTTTTTTCCTCGTGGTTTGTGTAAGTGTTGTCATGATTTCAGAAATCTGAGCTTCTGACTTTTCACGAGTAAGTTGATATTTTGATTCTAATTGTTTGTAATCTCGTTGGATGCGTTGCAGTTCTATTTCAGCTTGCTGGATGACCATTGGCGCTTCGTATTTACTTTGCGCAACCTCCAATTCCTTTTCTTTGGTTGAATATTTCATATTAATGAGCTGATCACGCATGCCCCGCATCTCGATGGCAGTATCAATTTGCGCTTGCTCCATTTGCGTATCAATCTTGTCGATTTCGGTCTGCGCTTCTTTTAATTTGGTATCTAACTCAGTACGATCCAAGGTTGCTACATATTCTCCTTCTTTTACGACAGTACCTTCAGCTACTAAATCGGTGATGGTGGTTTGATAAATTCTGGCGTTTCGCATTCCTTTAGGGCCACGAATTTTTTCAGAACGTTTGGCTTTTAGTTCGCCAGTAGCAATAACTTTAATGATAAACTCTCCCTCTTCAACAATGGTTGTGAGGATCGTTTCCTGATCAGTCTCCACTTGAGAATTAAAGTAAAAGTAGCCTCCGATGGCTGCAAGAATTAAAACAATAGGTAAGGCAAGTTTTTTTCCGGTCATAGCTCTAGTTGGTTATTCAAAGTTAATTTGAAGTAAGTGCTTACAGTCGTTTTATAGCAAGCATCGTTACAAATATTGCTGCTGTTCGCTAAAGTACGAAAGTATTCGTGGCTAAAATATATAATTAAACAGCTCTGACTTGTAGAGATTGTAAAATTAACATGGCATTAACACTTTGAATAACGTGGTTTGCCTAAATAGTGACAGAAAAAGTGAGATCCTTTGACTCGCTCAGGATGAGCGATTGGAAGTTGGGAGTGGGAAGTTTCACTCGAACGTGAGGTGCTGTTGGGACTACAGAATCAAACAGACGAAATTGGTATCCAAAACTTGGGGTCAAATCTTGGCCTGCCTAGCAGATTTTCTCTAGTAGGGATATCAAAGGCAGGTTCCAACTCGCAAGTCAGATTAAAGTATATTCATAATTGGGATGCTACTACTTAGTTGATCGGCTAAAGAAGCTTTTTCCTAACATGAACACACCAGTAACAAGTAATAGGCTGGCTAACATGTCATGGGAGTTTTATAAAAATTAAAAAATAGTTACGTTGGCTTTCTTATTATATTCAACCACAATTTTTCAAAAATAGTTTACCTAAACACGTTTTTCGAAAAGAAAGAATCAGTAATGGCAATCGCTATACAAATGACTCAATTCTTGTGTTAACAGGCAGCGAATAATGAATAGTTTTCGATGAGGGTATGCTTTAGACAGCTATAATTGAGTATGGTCACAGATGGATTTGCACCATCCTTCAATAATTCCGATATTGTGCGACTAAACACATTTTAAGAATCAAACTAGAAGCTTGATGATTGAAGACAAAGCCTTGATAGTCAGTACTTCAATTTTAAAGTAATTTCAAATCTAATCATAAAAAAATAGCAAAATGGCTGAAAATAAAGACAAGCAAAATCAAATGAATATTGAGTTACCAGAAGAGGTAGCAGAAGGAGTTTATTCTAACTTAGCAATTATATCACATTCTAACTCTGAGTTTGTAGTAGACTTTATTCGGTTAATGCCGAATGTTCCTAAGGCTAAGGTCAAATCTCGTGTTATTCTGACGCCACAGCATGCTAAGCGTTTGCTCAAAGCACTAGCTGATAATGTTACTAAGTATGAAACACAATTCGGTCCTATTGCAGAAAGTGGTCAACCGAACTATCCAATGATGAATTTTAATACTAAGGGGCAGGCGTAGGAAGTTAAAGTGGCAGTTTCAGTGGCAGTGGCAGTTTTTCCAGCGAACGCGGAAGCTCTCCAGTAGTGGGAACATTGCCACTGTAATTGCAATTGCAACTGTAATTTCACTGCCACTGCCACTGAAACTGCCACTGAAAATCTATTAACGATGAAAGAATATTTCGAAAGCAATCAAAAACTTTGGGATCAAAAAACTCCGATCCATCTCAATTCTGAATTTTATGACATGGAAGCGTTTAGAGCGGGGAAGACCAGCTTGAATCGCGATGAAATAGCGCATCTTGGTGATGACATTGCAGGTAAAAGTCTGTTGCATTTGCAATGTCATTTTGGGCAGGACACTTTATCCTGGGCTAAGATGGGAGCTAAAGCAACTGGAATGGACTTTTCTGAAAAAGCCATTCAACAAGCCCGTGCCTTAAATGACGAAATGGGCCTTGACGCAACATTCATTCAGTCAAATGTATACGACCTCAAAGAAAACCTACAAGGTCAATTTGATGTTGTCTTCACATCTTATGGTGTACTGACTTGGTTGCCGGACTTGGAAGAATGGGCTTCTATTGTCAATCACTTTCTCAAACCCGGTGGCATTTTTTACATCATGGAATTTCACCCTGCACTATTTATGTTGGATTGGGACACTGGCAAAATCACTTTTCAATATTTTAATTCAGGATCTCCATATTTAGAAGAAGCGGAGGGCACCTACGCTGATCCAAAGTCAGGATTGAAAGCGAAGGAATATTTTTGGTGCCACTCACTCCATGAAAGCATTCAACCACTCTTGAAGCAAGGCTTTCAGTTGCTCGATTTTCAGGAATATACTGACACTCCTTATAACTGCATGCCGAATTTGAAGCAATTACCCGATGGTTATTACCAATATGAAATGGAAGGTGGTATTATTATGCCGCATCGGTATTCTTTAAAAATGCTTAAGTGAGCCCCATTAACTCTTAGTTGAGGACTTGCTGAATTGAGATCTAACAGCAAAGCCATCTCACTTATAATACAAACAACATGAAACAAGCAGACAAAAATCAACAACTCGAGGACGTCATCGAATACTACGATCATACACGCTATGATTACCGGACTGCTTGGGATGATTCTGATAATCCCGCTGTGCATTTTGGATTTTATGATGAGCATGCCGACAAACATAGTGACGCTTTGCAAAACACCAATAGAACCTTGGCAGAATATGCTGAGGTAAAGAAGGGAGAGGCGATACTTGATGCGGGCTGTGGACGAGGAGGTAGTTGTTTTTGGTTGATAAAAAATAAGGATGCAAAACCAACCGGTATTACTCCTGTGCAAAGTCAAGTGGATGATTGTATTAGCAAAGCAAAAGAATTAAAACTAGAAGATCAAGTAACTTTTGTAAATGCAGATTATTGCAACACGCCATTTGAGGATGCTTCTTTTGACGTCGTTTGGGCTTGTGAGAGTTTGTGTCACGCAGCTGATAAAGCTGCATTTTATAAGGAAGCTTACCGACTACTCCGCCCCGGAGGCCGTATTGTGATTGCTGAATATTTGAGGAATGAACGACCACTCCCTCCAAAAGGAGAAGAATTGTTAACTGCTTGGTTAAGTAGTTGGGCCATTCCTGATATTGATTCTCAAACGGAGCACGAACAACATGCTGCCTCCGCTGGATTTCAGTATTTTGAGGTAATTGATTATACTTCAAAAACTCGGGTTTCCTTGCGGAATCTTTATGAGAAGTCGAAGTTATTTAAGCATGTGAGCAAGCTTTGGACTTACTTTACGAAACGATCTAAGGTGCAGCATCAGAATCTAATTGGTTCTATCCGGCAGTATGAGGCTTTGGAGGCTGGGCATTGGAAGTATTGTTTGTTGGTGGGCCGGAAGGATTAGCGTGGAATGTATGCCCTCTAAGGGGGATGGCACCCTTTCGACAGGTTCCCATCCCCGTAAAAGGACAAAGCAATAGATTTCAAGTCATCACTTATATCTCCAAATCTAATTCCAAACCTTCTACCTTCTGTGCTTTTTCACTGCTCACCCTTTTTCCTCTGAAGAGCAAGAATAAATTCATAAACAACATTAAGCCTAAGTAGATAGAGAAAGAACCAATCTTCAAACTAAGGGTTTCCAACAGACCTTGGTTCGTTAAAATTTGGGTTGTTTTCATAAACAGTAATGCAGCTCCAATATTCATCAGATAAAATCCAATTTCAAAAAGTCGATTTGTAGGAAAAGCAATCTCTTCTCTTCCTTTAAAGATGTCGAGCATAAAGACTTTGCTATTTTGGAATAACACCTTAGCTACAAAAAAGGTCATACCTAAAGAAATAACTAAGTAAATAGAATACACCTTGACCATCATGATACTTTCCATAATTTAATAATTTATGATTTGATTGAATTAAATACTTTGTAACATAAGTTAGTTAAGAATTTGAATGCATTGTTTTTTAGTGAGGACGATTCCAATATTTTTAAGAATGGCCTAAGCTATTTGAGAAAATTTGGAAGAAGTCATCGCTGAAAAAGAACATTCAAAAATTAAATAAATTTATGTT
>CAKZUK010000117.1 GCA_937921775.1 uncultured Saprospiraceae bacterium | reverse complement strand
GAATCCTTCATTTCTAGTAATTCCAATAGTTTCTCATCTCGGTAAGCATCTTCGAGGTCAAGGAGCGTTGCAGTAGTACGAACTTCAATTTTTCCTTCATCCAATTGCTTACGCCTCCATTGGTACGTTTTTTCCATTTTCTCCCATATAATTTGTGCAATTTGTGTGTGACTGTCCTCGGGAACGACCTCATTTGCTTCTTCAAAAGCTTGATTATTTCGAGCAATGAGTTTACCATTTTCAATAATGAAGTAAGCGGTGTGGGACCAATCAGCTGTTTCCCCAAGTAAACGAGCATACATGATAAGTTGTAAATCCTCTTCATTTTTGATCAAGTTGGTTCGCCAGTTGGCGCCACGCCATTTGAAATCTACAATGGCTGTTTCGCCATCGCGTTCCAAAACCAGATCGGCTTTTCCTTTTACACCAATATCAAGGAAGTCACCATTAAGACTTGCTTCAGTAGATTGAACGGTCCATTTGTTATTTTGGATTGCAGTGATCAAACTGAGCGCTGCAAATTTTACTTTATTGAGAAAGGCAACACGATCGGGTTCACGGCCATAGAGCAGTAATACCACTCCTTCACGAGCAAGCAAGTTTGTCGATTCTTTATCAATCCATCCAAATATTTGATCCTTCGTCCAAGTGTTGACATCTGGTTCTTTAAGCATTTTTTCAAAAAACTTATGCGCCAGATTTCCCATCAGCGTATTGTCACCCACAATGCTAAGGATGGAAGAGGTACGCAGTTTTATTTTGTGTCGGAATACCCATTGGTAAGGGTAGTAAAATAAAGTTTCCAAACTGGTAAGAGATTCCGCTTCACGTTGCTCCAATTTTTCAGCTTTCTTTACTTTAAAGAAAGCTTGTGGTCGACCCAGTTGTCGATATTCCAGTTCCACTTGATTAGGGATTTTAAAATATTGACTTAAAAATTCTTGTCCTTTTTTTGTGTGAATATCGTAGCTAATACCTTCGAGGCCTTTTATGGCTGCTTCCATTTCATCTAAGATGGGATGGGTATAAACTTCTGCACCATTCACCATTTCTGAAATGACGAGTATCATTCTTTTTTTAGCGAAAAATACGGGTCTTGGTCGCTGCCAAAGTAGGATACTATTTTTGTGTGATGGGCTAGAAAGTTCAATGCCTTTTTCCGAAAGGAAATTAATTTCAGAATGATACCAACGCGAGAAAAAGTGTTCGTATTCATTTCGCGAAAAATTCCACCAGAGAAGATCATCCACTGGTTCAATGATAGCAGAGGTGTGATGCACAAATGGTAGGTGTCCCGATTGCTTGTCTTTAAACAAAACTGGAGATGGTTGATAAATTGTACGTACAATTCGCTCCAGTTCGAGATTCGATAAATGGGTTTCGCTTTCCGGCAAGGCATTGAGTAAGTCGGTGATTCGCTTGGATTGTTCCTTTAGTACAAGTAGATTATTGTTTTTGTTTGATTGCTCAAAAACGTTATGCGCCCAAGTGCTGAGGTAATCGAAAATTTCAATTACTTCTTCTTTCGCAATCTTGGTATTAGATTTCACTCTGTTTCTTCCAAACCAAAATTTATATTGCCAGCGAATTTCATCGATGTCAATGCTTTTATCTTTTTTGGAACGTTCCTCCATGGCTTCAAAATACCGAGCGATCATGATGTTCCAATCGTCACCATTGATACCTGGCGTTTGCGCAATTTGCAAGGCGATGTTCGCTGCCAACTCATTGTCTAAAGGCTTAATCGCTAGTGAAACAAATTCCAATATTTTAAAAGGATCAATTGGATCCCATAAAAAAGCAGTTACTAATTTTAGAATTTGCAAACTAGGCCTAGCCAGTGAAGCACTCAAAATTCCAAGGCTTGGCAGACCTTCCTGAATAAAGGCATTGTCGAGTACACGTGACTGTTCAGGGATGAGGCAGAGTGGTTGTAGGTCTTTGTTGATATCAATCAGTTGAGCGACAAATGCCGCTGCATCTGTATCTCTTTTTGCTCTTAGAATGATAAGTGAACCATCGCCTTTTAACTTAGCTTTGGTTTTGTTGATGGATTTCCGATGAAGTACATTTTGTAAGACATGAAGATCGCTATCTCCAGTATGGCTAGGCGTCTCTACTTCTTTGCAGGAAATGCCCTTTGAAGATAGTTGTTTGAAGAGCGTTTGCAAATGTCCAGGTAAAAGTTCGATCGGTTCATTGTGGATCAAACTTGTAAATGGTAGCTCAATGGTGTCTAGGATTTCCATCAAGTGTCGGTAACGATCCGCATAACCAGGGGAAAGTTGGAGTGTTGATTCATCTGAAGGATCTTGATGAAAATAGGACTCTATTGCAGCAAGTGTTTTAAGGCGGTTGGGAGAATGTTCAGTTACCTGAAAATCCCATCCAGAGATACGCAATTCGTCGCGCATGAAGAGCAAGGTATCTGCAGTACCTAATTGATCCGCTTCGAGGGAAGCAGCATAAAAGGCTGTTTTATTTTCCTTGGAATAGCTAATGATCGCTTGCCGATATTGTTCAATTCGAAGATGCTGATTATTGTGTGGATGACCACTTAAGCCACACCAACTTTCGAGTAGGTGTAGTAAGCCATTTTGGCCAATAAAATAATCGCCATCTTGTGCTTTTGGATATACGGTTCCTTCAAATTCAAGGCCGAAATATAGGGTCATGTTTATAGTTTTTATTTGGGCTAGAGAAGTATACTCTCCAATAGCGAAACGCCACCTTCGAGTGAACATTCTAATTTTATTCTAATTCACATTCTAATTCACATTCACACCCTTACTCCTCTCGAACCCAATAAAAACCTTTACCAAGTTGAAAGTAATTAGGGTTCATATTCTCTATTGGGATTCGCTGAAAAAAGGTAATAAAGGCATCAGGATCTTTTTTATACTTGTCGACTAAAGTTCCGTCTTCATAAATTAAAAAAGACTTTGAAGTCTGTGGTCCCTGCAGTGAAGATAGCAAAAGTGTTTCATGTGCGGAAGCCCAGGGTTGAATAACGGTATGTTGAGGTGTTTTACTGGTGTAAAGTGCCGATCGATTGCTGGGCTGTTCGCTTGCTTTTTGCATTTGACTATAGTACCAATTGTGGCGATCTTCAAATTTTTTATGGTTGGTCCCAATAGTGTTGAGACGGATAAGCATGAAAATCAGGAATGCTCCTAATATCCAGTTTTCCTTTTTGACATTTGATGCAAAATCAAAAACGAATGGAATACCTACTAGGATCATCAGTGGCAAATAATTGACTTCAGCATAGAAGCGGTAAGAGGTATTTGGAGAACCAATGTGTAATGCCATGATAAAGAAAAAGTTGGCACCAAGTACACCCAATAGTTTTAGAATTGGGAATTTAATGGCAGCGCTTTTGCGAAAAGCAGCTATAATATATCCGATGCTTACAATAGTGAGGAGGATAGGGTAGAAGTAGTATATTTTAAAACATTTTGAGATAAATTTTTTATGTGCAGGGATGTCCCAAAGGTGCGATTTGTATTGTTCGAGATTGTTGTGAAATTCATTCATTTTTCCGATGTCATAATCTGCAACGAAATAATTGTTGTGTATATACAAACAAGTAAAGAAAAACAGGATGAGCGCATAAAATTTAGCGTTCCAATAAGCAGGATGTTTCAACCAGAAAAATGCCGCTGAAAAACAAAAATAAACTGGTGTAAGTCTGCTGTCGGAAATAATCGGAATTAGCATCAATAAGAGTAGGGGAAAGGTCCATCTTTTTCCCATAAGAGGATCATGTAGGAGTATGGCGAACCAGAGTAGCATAAAGGCTGCCCCTTGATACAACTCCGGCGGCAAAAAGTAAAAGCTATCCAAAACAATCAATGTGAAAAAGAAAATCAATACCCAGCCGAGGTAGTCATTCTTGCACCAACGAACAATGGCGTGATAGATGAATCCAAAAAGCAAAATAAAATTGACAGAGTAGGCTAGTAAAACAATTTTTAGCGGAAGCTTAAAATAAATTGCAGAGAGTGCTAATATCTGAGTAAGTGGATTGGTCAAGCGATAATGGTAGATCTTAAATTGACCTTCATTAATCATCTTACACAATTGAAAAGCGCCATCTAGGAATATAGCTCGTTCTTTATAAAAGACAATAGCAAAGACAAGCAGTACCAACCAAACGAGATATCCTAGTTTGCGAATGTTTGGATTGGAAAATTGATATTCAGCGTTTTTCATGCTACGTTAGTTCCTTACTCAAATGATCTTGATTATATTTGCTCGACAAAAGTAAGGATTAACAAGGATTTTATAACCTGAATTAAAAATTAAAAGGATGAAGATATTGAACTGGAAATTACCACTCCTATTATTATTTATTTGTGTCAGCTTTAGTGCTGAGGCCGTTAAGGTAAAACCTATAGTTGAGAGACTAGATACGATTAACAATAAAACTACGACTTTGATAGCTACGAACCCTTCAGTTATGGAGGGAGAACAAACTAAAAAAGTAAACAGAAAAGAGAAACGACTAGAGCGGAAAATGCAGCGATTACATAAAAAATGGTCAAAGAAAACAAAGCGATTTTTCGGAGGAGCTACAGATAATTCCAAATTTCGCTTAGGTCTTTTAAGCCTGATTGGAGGGCTGGGGTTTGTGATATTGGTCAATATTATTGGCTTGCCTTGGTTGTTTGGCTTTTTGGGAGGAATTGTTGCGATTGTTGGAGTATGTTTGATGATATGGGGAGTTTTGGAGTATACTAACTAGGACTATAGCTTGCTAAAAGGTAATTGACAAAGCTTCTAGTAAGTTCACAAATCTTTACAAAAAAACAAGCCAAAAATCACCTCGATATCTTAGCTTTGCAAAAAACTAAAAATTATGAATCGAATATTATGCATTCTATTTTTTGCGCTAAGCGTAATCATCCTCCATTCTGGATGCATCTCCATTAACTACTTGCAAGACAGTAGTATCAATATAGAAACGCTCAGAAAGGACGTAAGCTTCCTAGCTGACGATAAACTGAAAGGCCGTAAAATCGGTACACCAGGAGAAAAAATGGCTGCAGATTACATCGCCAAGCGATTTAAGAGCATGGGCTTAAAGCCAATGGGTGTAGATGGAACCTACTTTCAGGAATTCCTAGGACTACCACCTTCGCACGGACATGGCGCTGTGAGCAGTGACCAAGAGCCACCTACAGGACGTAATGTGATTGCCTTTCTTGACAATGGAGCAGCGCATACCGTTATTATAGGAGCGCACTACGACCATCTGGGCTTAGGTGATTTTGGTTCCTTACATACTGGTGATCCGGAAATTCACAACGGAGCTGATGACAACGCTAGTGGAGTGGCAGCTATGTTGATGCTAGCAGAGACACTAAAAGGGCGCAATACATCTAATAATTACCTATTTATGGCATTTTCAGGTGAGGAGAAAGGTCTATGGGGGTCTAACTTCTTTTGCAAAAATCCAACGCTTGATGCTGCTAAGATGAATTATATGCTCAATATGGATATGGTTGGTCGCATGAAACCAGAAAAGACATTGGCTATCAATGGGGTAGGGACTTCTCCAAAATGGAAGGGAGTAATTAAGAAAATTAAAACGGATGGAATCAATGTGGTGAGTTCAGAATCGGGAATTGGCCCTTCGGATCATTCTTCTTTTTATAATATTGGAGTGCCAGCTATTCATTTTTTTACAGGACAACACGCTGATTATCATAAGCCTAGTGATGATATCGGTAAGTTAAATTATAAGGGTATTCAATCAGTGGTGCGCTATATGGATGCCATCATTACAATGCTAGATGATGATGGTAAGTTGGCTTTTACCAAAACAAAAGATGATGTAAAGACGGACACCCCACGCTTCAAGGTGACGCTGGGAGTGATGCCCGACTATCTATATGCTGGTAAAGGTATGCGAATTGATGGTGTCACAGAGGAACGTCCTGCAGCTAAAGCTAATATGAAGGCAGGTGACGTTGTGGTCAAGATGGGAGATGTTGATGTGACGGATATGAATAGCTATATGGAAGGTTTGAGTAAGTTTGAGAAGGGAGATGAAACGGAGGTTTGGTATATGCGTGATAGGAAGGTGGTGAAGGTTAAGGTGGTGTTTTAAGGAGTAGGAAAGTTGAAATGTAAAACCGCAAAATGTAAAACCGCAAAATGTAAAAGTTTGCTCGCCTGAGGCGGGGTCCGCGATATAGGGTCACTTTTACATTTGAACTTTTGCGGTTTTACATTTTACATTTATTCCCCGGTTTTACCTTAAAAAAAAGGTGCCCTTTCACATAAGAAGAGCACCTTTTTTATTTAAAATTTCGCGTTATAGAACCACTTTTAGATTTAGACTTTTGCGGTTTTACATTTTACATTTATTCCCCGGTTTTACCTTTAAAAAAAGGTGCCCTTCCACATAAGAAGAGCACCTTTTTTATTTAAAATTTCGCGTTATAGAACCACTTTTACATTTGAACTTTTG
>CAKZUK010000116.1 GCA_937921775.1 uncultured Saprospiraceae bacterium | reverse complement strand
ATTTTAAAAATTGCAGAGGTAGTTTCAAGGATGTTATGGCTTGGTCTTTTCGGAACCTTAGCTCAGTTGAGCAATCCTGTAAATCATTCCGAATAAAATAAGGGATCAAAATCAATAGCTTCCTTCTTCCAAACACAGCTACAGAAGCTAAGCCCAATTAGATACCAGTCCAAATAAGCCTGCAAAAAATCCTGTCTAGAAACTGCATTTTTTGGAAAATCAATCCCTCTTTCTACGCAAGCTTAAATAATCCAAATAATAAATCAGCTTCACTGAGAAGCTATTACTTTGAGGAATAGCTGGCAGTCTACCTAAACTACTATCATAGCCATATTGTAATACTTGTGCATCATTTGAAAATTCAGAAATTTGATTTTTCCAAACCACAAAAAGGTCAGACCCCGGTGCAAACCTCCAGCGATATACCATGTCAATATTAAAGGCATTGAAGCTATTATCTCTAAAGTTATGGTAATCTGTTGGTGCTAATTTCCCATCTTCTGTTAGTTGTCCAAAAGAACTATACTCTGCTACTGACCAATAATGCCTTAGACGAAAAGTAAGCGACATGTTGTTGGTGAAAATATATTTTGCATTGAGTATATTTTCAATTGTGTTGAGATCACGAACACCAAATATTATAGCTCCGTCATCTTCCTTATCTACGTACCCTTCGTTATTGTTTTGCAAGGAAAAAGTACTATTTAAGATAAAGGATAAGCGATCACTAATTCGTACTCTCGGAGAGAAACTAACATTAAAGTCATAACGCCCATCTGCATTAAATTTTCGGAAGTTACTTCTGATGTCGTATGCAAATACTTTACGATAATCAGATGAGACAAACCCCCCAAAGTTACTACTGGTCGGAAAAGTGTAGTACCGTTCAAAATTACTTCGTGGTTCAAAGTAGTCATAGGTCGCGACTGGCTCAATGTAAGTCCAAGCTCCGAAGCCAAAAAAGTTTTTGGTTACTGCAAAAAAGTTAAGCTCAAAGCCTGCGTTCGTAAACACATTTGGTTTAACCAATCGCGAATAATCGATTGAACCACGAAGGCGCATTCTATTAAAATTTCCAAAAGGCTTAAAGATATTGTAACTACCGGAGAGGCCAACATAGCGTTCGTTCGGACTAAATAAAAAACCCAAATCGTTGGGATCATAATCTCTACTTTCTACATCGTATTCCAAGCCATATTGGAATTTACCACTCGTCCTACCTACCGAAAAACTATAAGCATTCCCTAAGCCAATACTATCTACTCCAGAAGTTAGTTCTTTTCCACTAAAGTATTTCTGACTAAGTTTGTAGCCTCCACTCATTGCGTAAGAATTTGCCTTATTCCTTAGACTAAATAGTGCCCCTGTGGAATTAGCATCGTAGGTAACACCATCTCTCATCACATTGGTATTAATTAAAGTAACGGAAGAATTATTTTTTAAATTTTGGTCAAAAACCAAGACATTATAATTCGTAAGCGGATTGGTCTCAAAGCTACGTGTGCTGCCTGTTTCCGTATTTTCTATTTTGGCAAGCGTTCGCTGTGATGTCGCATTAAATAAACCAATGCCCAAACCACCATTTGTTCTTCCTGAAACTTTAGTCGCATTGTACAATTGCGCCTCTTGTGGATTATCTGTTACTTCTTCAAAGTCACTCAATTGGTCATATACTTCGCTATTCCTTATCGGACGTCCTCCTACCCTTCTGGAATAAAACAATCCCCCTTTGTTAAACAGTTCTGTTCCTTCAGTAAAGAACTGACGGTTTTCATCAAAACGCACTTCAAATGGCGACAAGTTTAACACCTGATTATCCGAACGAGCTTGTCCAAAGTCAGGGATGAGCGTCATGTCTAAAGTAAAGGCATCGTTGATTCCATATTTTACATCCATCCCACCACTTATAGATCGAGCCCATGAGTTGGCCTGAGTAGCATCTTTATCGTGATACCACTCCCCATAAGTCACTAGGAAAGGAGTTGCAGAAAGACGCAAAGGAGCTTTTACATTTTCAATACCAGCTAGTCTTCCAGATTGGTTGAGGAAGCCATCAATATCAGGCCGTACTTCATTCCAGTATGAGGTTTCCCTGTAGCGACGAATCATTCTAGCAAAGTTGATATTCCATAGTTGGACATCTTTATTTGGAAAACGAATAGCTGAGAAAGGAATACTCATTTCAATCATCCAACCATCTTCCACGATTCTAGCTTGGCTGTCCCATACCGCATCCCAATTTTCATCTCCACTAATTGCTCCACCACTCCCATCAACAGCACTGTATTTTAAATCCATCTGAATACCCGCTGGTGTTACCACAAAGCCTACCCCATTTTGGCCATCCTGATACGCATCAATCACTACAGCAAACCAATCTGTGATACCAATATTGTCGCGCTCTGTCATCTGTTTCATAATACTATCTGGGCTCGAATCATAAAGGTGTGCACCGATGTAAATAGCTTTATCGTCGTAAAGTATTTTCACTTCAGCTTTTTGCAAAGAAGGTGTATATGGGCTTGGCTCCAATTGCATGAAATCACCAACACTATTTGCTTGTTGCCAGCCCAGTTCATCCAATTTTGCATCAATCTTTATAGCTTCACCAGTTCGTTTAGCAGTGGCCTGAAGTTGGCCCAAAAGCTGAATAGAACAGCTCAATAAAAACAGTAAAAAAAATATTCTTCTTATCATTATTCACAATTATAAAACACTACTATTGATTAATATTGTGGCTTACTAAAGTACAGTTGATAAATTTTGGTTTTTGTATAAATCATGCTTGAATAAGCAAGGAGTTGACCATATCCTCTCTTTCGTATTAAAAACAGATAGGAATCTGCTACAAAAGTAGGCAAAAAGTCTGGCCAAAGGTAGAAGTTATTTAAAATCTCATGGCTAAATTCAAACGATTTACTGCTTAATTCCATTCAAATCATACTTAAATTTTAATATACGCTTAAAGTTAGGGTTTGGTTCTAAAATTCTTGACCGCTTAACGACCTATAAGTGCCTTAATTCAGTAACTTTGATTTTTACAGAAAAAACCGGATTATACAAACAGTGAAAAACCTTATCCCTCCATTTATACAGGAACAAAGCATGAAAAACCTTGATCAAGGTAATTTTCAGGCCTATGCTATGTTTATTGACCTATCGGGATTTACACCACTGACTGAAACCCTGATGAAACGAGGGAACGAAGGTGCAGAGCAGCTTTCTATTATTCTCAATGACATTTTTGCTCCAATGGTTGCTCTAGTGTATAAACGAGGAGGAATGATTCCTTACTTTGCGGGGGATGCGTTTACTGCTATATTCCCTTTGGAAAAAGATTCTATCGATGCCCCCTCTTTTTTGCAGACAGCTCAAGATATTCGCGACCTTTTCTCAAAAGAAGGCTTTAAGCAAAAACAATTTGGAGATTTTTCTATCGGTATTAAAATAGGACTTTCCTATGGAGATGTAGAATGGGGAATTATTGGAAATAAATACAAGCAATTTTATTTCCGTGGCGCCGCAATTGACAACAGTGCAGAAAGTGAACATCGCGCTGTTGACAAAGATATTATTTTGGACCAACATATGGTTCAGACCCTAAATGACATCGGATTAGAAGTTGAAACTTTGGAAGATGGTTTTTACAAATTATCTAAAGACATTCAGAGTAACCGTTCAATAAAGATTACAACCAAGTTTGAACCACTTAAGAAAAGCGTTGCCAAACTCTTTTTACCAAAATCGGTCAGAGAATACAACCAGAGTGGTGAATTTAGAAGTGTGATCTCTGTTTTTATTTCTTTTACTGGTGTGGAAAATCACGACTTACTCAATGAATTTACCACTATCGTATTGGATGAAATCAATCGTTTCTCTGGTTACTTTAAAGAAATTGACTTTGGTGATAAAGGTGGTGTAATGCTTGCCTTCTTTGGTGCACCTGTTTCTTTTGAAAACAATGTGGAACGCGCGCTTGAATTTATTTTTGCAGTAAAAGAACAGGTCCTGCAACTGGAAGAAAAAGGATTAAAGCTTAGAGCTGGTATCGCTTCTGGATTAGCTTATACCGGTATCGTTGGTGGTGAAGAACGTTGCCAATACGCTGCAGTAGGAAACCGTGTCAATCTCGCTGCCCGTTTAATGATAAAAGCCAATTGGGGCGAAGTATTAGTAGACGACGAATTACAAAAATACGCCGGATTCAAATTTGCTTATCTGGGTGACAAAAAATATAAGGGAATAGACGATCTCATTTCAACACATCAACTACTTGGCCGCAATCTTGATGATAGTCCCTCTTACAGTGGTGAAATGATTGGTCGAAACCTTGAACTCGCTCAACTCAAGTCTGCTGCCGCTCCAATTCTCAACGAAACATTTGCAGGTATTGTTCGAGTATATGGAGAAGCAGGTATCGGTAAAAGTCGTTTGACTTATGAACTTAGGAACGCGCTCCTTTCTCGTAAGGACATTAACTGGTACACTTGTCCAGCGGATCAAATTTTGAAAAAACCCTTCAATCCATTCATCGCTCATCTAAAAGCTTTTTTCAAACAGTCTCCTGAAAATAATTACGAGCAAAACAAAGCACAGTTTGAGCAAAAATTTGACCAGCTAGTCAAGGAGTCTGACGTACCAGAACATCCTGAGTCCGCGCAAATAATAAAAGAACTAAAACGAATCAAATCTATACTTGCGGCACAAATCGGTATTTTATACACTGACTCGCTATGGGAGAAACTAGATGCAAAAGGCCGCTTTCAAAATACACTGACCGCTTTTGAAAACTTCTTTATTGCTGGCTCATTAATCAGACCACTTGTTCTTGAATTAGAAGACGGACATTGGTTTGATAATAGTTCTATCGAGTTTTTAAATGGACTGATTTCAAAACTCAAATACTATCCAGTTTTCATTCTGATTACTTCAAGATACAAAGACGATGGCACCAAGCCCGTAATTTTCACACAAGAAACACTTGAAAAAAATCAGATACTTACTTCTGAAGTCGACTTATATATTTTACAACCTAAAGCACTTAAATCATTTGCTGAAGCAAAATTGCAAGGTAAAATTCATCCAGACTTTGAAGCCTTATTAGCAAAAGCATCTAACGGAAACCCTTTTTATCTCGAACAAATATTAGCTTACTTTAGCGAAACTGATTTATTGAAATTGGAAGAGGGCTTATGGAACATTAAAGATTCGAGTATTAAACTATCTGGTTCTATCAATGCGATTCTAATGGCACGTATTGACAGACTTTCTACTTTGGTCAAGGAAACCGTAAAAGCTGCCGCAGTTATTGGTCGTGAATTTGAGATTCCGGTACTGACAGAAGTGATGAAACAGAATGCTGAATTTGTTAACAAAAATGGAAATACCATTTCCGTTTTAAAGGAACAGGTTAAGACAGCAGAACGTGGCCAAATCTGGCAAGCTGTCAATGAGTTGCGATATATGTTTAAGCATTCCCTTTTACGAGAAACAGTTTATGATATGCAATTGCGAACTCGTTTGCGAAAGCTACATTTACTGATTGGAACTGCCATTGAAAAATTATACCCACAAAATATAGAAGAAAAGTATGTGGATTTGGCTTTCCATTTTGGCCAGGCAGAAGTAATCGATAAAACTACTGAATACCTAGAAAAAGCTGCTGATTTTGCAAAAAACAATTATCAGAATCGACAAGCCATCGAGTTTTACGAAAAGTTGACAGAAAAATTAGAAACAAAAGGAGATACTGTCAACCTCACAAAAACACTATTAAAAGAGGGATCTGTACTCGAGCTAATTGGAGAATGGGACACTTGTGAAACCATCTACCTAAAGGCATACAAAACTGCTACAATAACTAAAGACCCATTATTACTCGGAAGAGCAAATAATGACCTTGGCCGTTTACTCATATTAAAAGGCGACTACGAAACCGCTAAAAAACATCTGGAAAAATCAGCTGAGTATTTCGAAAAACTTGACGACGATTTAGGGAACTTCAAACTACTTGGAGATTTAGGAAATTTGTATTTCCGACAAGGTAACTACGAGGAAGCTAAATCTTATTTCACTAGAAGTATTGAAATCAGCAATAAGGTACCACACACTTCCAGCTTTGCGCAGATTGTTGCTAACCTCGGCCTTACCCATATGAATTTGGGTGACTATGCCGATGGCGTCAAACAACAACTCTCTGCCTTAAGTAAATGTCAAAATGCAAATGACAAGCAGGGCATGGCAACCTTGCATACCAACCTAGGAATCGTCTACCAGGAAAAAGGGGATTTCGACGATGCCTTAAAACACTTTAAAGAAGGATTGAGTATTAGTGAAGAACTAGGCAATAAATTATTAAAGGCGATTGCTACCGGATGTATCGGTTCTATCTATCAACATAAAGGAAACTACGAACTTGCGCTCCAAAATTTCATAGAAGATTTGAAGCTTTGCGAAGAACTTGGAGACAAGCAAGGTACTGCGATTGCCCTAGGCTTGATTGGTGAGCTTAGAAGTATAGAAGGCGAATTCGATATCGCTATTCAATACATTGAAAAAAATCTGGAGCTTTGTGAAGAACTAGGTTACCAAAAAGGGATAGCCAAGGCAGTCAATACCCTTGGAGATATCTATTTTTTCCGGGAGGACTACGAAAGGTCTGTTATCTACTATCAACGAGCCATTGATGTTTCAAGAAATATTGAAAACCTACTCGTTCTTGGTATGAGCCTGGCAGAGCAAGGAGAAGTGTACGTTGAGATGAATCAACCTCAAAAAGCGAAGGACCAAGCAGCTGAACTTCTCGATATTGCCAACCATCTCAACAACGTTGAATTGGAAATGCGCGGAAAAATTTTAGCGGTTAAGATTACCTGGATGGAAGGTGATAAAGAAACTGCTGAAAATATTTTAACGGACTTACTTAACGAGCCTCACGATAAAGAGGTTCAGGCTAGCTTACATTATGAGTTGTCCAAAATGGTAACTTCAAATAATAAGCACCGTTTAATGGCGTTAAACATATATCAGGAATTATACCTCAAAATTCCAAAGTACATTTTCAAATTACGTATCGACGAATTAAAATCCCAGGTATGAAGCTTTTCCTTCTTATTTCCATTGCCATTCTGAATATCTACAGTTGTGGTAAGGGGCTTGCAAAAACAGAACCTACTAAATTCCCTACAACAGAGCAGCCAATAGATACAACCGTTAGACCTGTAGCACAACATCATCACGGCTTTGAACTACCTTATATGATTGGCAAACCAGATCAACGGTTTGAACTCCCTGAACGTCTAAAAGAAATATCTGGACTAAGTGCCCCCCAAGATTCTTTGATTTGTGCCAATCAGGATGAAGAAGGTGTTTTGTTTTACATCAACAAAAACACAGGTGAGGTAGTAAAAGAAATTCCTTTTTACAAAAACGGTGATTACGAAAGTGTTGAAATTATTGGCGAAAAGGTTTACGTAGCCAAAAGTACTGGAACTATTTACGAAATAAAAGACCTAGACAATACCCCTCCCTTCGTTCAAAAACACAAATTCTTTTTGTCAAAAGCTAATGACGTCGAAGGACTTTGCTATGACGCCACAAGAAATCGACTACTCATCGCTTGTAAAGGTCTACCTGCTACCGGTGAATCGCTAGAAAAATCTAAATTCAAAAAAGTAGTCTACAGTTTTGACCTTGCCAGCAATTCCATGGCTATGGATCCAATCTACACGATTAGCTTGGACGCCATTCAAGAATACTTAAAACATTGTACCACCTCTCCTTATCATGAAAAACTTTGTGGTTACTTTGCACCGAATGCTGAAGCTATGATCTTTAGTCCTTCTGCTATTGCCATTCACCCTATTACTGGAAACATCTACATGACTTCTTCTGTCAAGAAAATCTTGATGATTTTTAATGAGGCTGGCAAGATTTTGCATTTAGAAAAGTTAGACAAAAAAATTCATCCACAACCTGAAGGAATGACTTTTGACAAAGATGGTACACTTTACATTGCCAATGAAGGTAAAAGTGGAAAGGGAAGCATTTCTCGCTTTAGTTATCAAACTAAAGCAAGCAACTAAAACTGTAATAAGCTTTTATTATATAGGGATCTGCTTTAATTCAAATCTCAGAAAGTCCGAACGCTCAAGATGTCAGCGTTCGGACTTTTTGTTAATTAGCCAACATTCCAAATAAGAATTCTAATTCTAGACCAAAACCATCACTATTTCATTCCGTTACATATTGTATATAAATCTGTGATAACTTCTTGCTTTAACTTCCTCATCTTTGCATTATACAAATGCCACAATAATATGAAAGCCTTAAATAGCAATATAAAAACATTAAGTTCCATTTTACTACTCGCAATTCTTCTATTCCAAAGTTGCATTGGTGACGATGTAATCATGGATGAAGTAGACCCAGTTATTCGAATTACGAACCCGATTGACAGCCTAGGACTTAATTCCTCTTATCAATTTGAGTTTATGTATCTCAACAATGTTGGACAGGAAGAAACGGTAAACCCAGAATGGACTAACTCTGATAACACTGTGGCTACCATCGACCAAAATGGTTTGCTACAACCGATCACAATTGGCACTACTGATATCAGTATTAATTATGACAATGGGTCAAACATTGTTTCTACTTTACAAAAAATTTACGTCCGTGATACTACCACAATTCCTGAAATGATGATGGAGCGTAGTGGCACCGTTACCACCACTAGTTCTTATCAATTAGAAGGTGACTTCACCTTAGCGGTAAATGATGATGGCGACCTCATTTTAAGTTTTGCTGATAATTACGAAGCCTCTACTGCCCTACCCGGACTATTCATCTACCTGACAAACAATCCCAACACTTCTTCTAATGCATTTGAAATAGCTGCGGTTTCTACTTTTTCAGGAGCGCACACTTACAATCTAGGAGCCATGGGTCTATTTGACTATAGTCATGTTCTATATTTTTGTAAACCTTTTAATGTAAAGGTTGGAGATGGAGAAATAGAGTAGCTATTTTCAATGGTAGTTTCAGCTTCAACACAAATCAAAAAATCATGCAACGAATAACAATCATTTTCATTTTTATATTTTTGGCTAGCACCTTTAGTTTTGCAGGTGGACCATGGCCTCAGAAAAAAGGCAATGGATATTTTAAACTGTCTCAATGGTGGATCGTTTTTGATCAACACTATACAGATGTGGGCAAAATTGACCCTAACGTTACCTCTGGCATTTACAACACGAGCTTGTATGCAGAATATGGTTTTACGAACCGTTTGACGGGAGTCATTTACTTCCCTTTTTTGAGTAGAAATACAATGAACAATGTTATATCTGCTACGACAGGCGAAACCTTGATCCCAGGTGAAGCGCTGAATTCAATTGGCGATACAGACCTTAGTCTAAAATATGCTTTAAACAAACCAGGTAGTAAGGTTCCTCTTGCAGCAACGCTAACACTTGGTTTACCGCTAGGAAAAGATGAAGGAGGGACTCAAAATAATTTACAAACTGGTGATGGTGAATTCAATCAACTATTGCAATTTGATGCAGGTACAGCAATTGCAATAGGAAACAAGGTAAAAGGCTTTGTCAGTAGTCAGCTTGGTTTCAACAATCGCAACAAGGGGTTTTCTGATGAGATTCGTTTTGGGCTAGAAGGTGGCCTTGGCCTTATCAGTAATAAGCTTTGGTTGATTGCTCGATTAACCGGAGTAGAGTCTTTGAAAAACGGAGACACAGCAGCGGACGTTACCAGTACCAGTATTTTTGCTAATAATACAGAGTATCTGAGTTATGGAATTGAAGTAGCTTATTACGTAACAAAACGGGTTGGATTTTCTGCAGGTTATGCTTCTGCTTTTAGGGGTGAGATTATAGCGGCGAAGCCTTCTTACTCGGTTGGAGTTTTTTATGACTTGAGTAAATAGCAGTGCAATGGCCGTTTCAATGCGAGATGATTTAATCTTTTGGAAACTAAGCCTATATTTTTTTTGTAACCCTTTACGCATATAAACTACGAAGGACTCTATTAATCCATTTGACAAAAAAAGCTTTTCTTTGTCAAATGGATCAACCTTCCCCTGTTAAGTATCGAGTCATTGGTAGCCTGCTTATGCTACTGGGTTCAATACTTTATTCTTCCAAAGCCATTTTAGTCAAGTTAGCTTATCGCCATGAAATTGATTCACTTTCCCTATTGGCTTTACGGATGTTGTTTGCACTTCCATTTTATATTGTCATCTTACTTTGGGTCAACCGAAAATCGGATCAGTCGCTATTAAGTCGTCAAGATTGGATAAAGATTATGGGGATTGGGCTTACGGGATATTATCTGGCAAGTATGTTTGACTTTGCAGGCTTGCAATATATTTCTGCTGGTTTGGAGCGCTTAATTTTGTTTATGTATCCTACTTTGGTTGTACTGATCTTGACCTTTGGGTATCGAAAAAAAATTGCAGGCACAACTGTTTTGGCACTTCTCTTAACTTACTCCGGTATCCTTCTCGCCTTCGTCACAGACACTTCAACACTTTCAAAGGAGCACTTAAACATGGGCGCTGGTTTGGTTTTTTTAGCAGCAGTATCGTTTGCACTTTATATCATTTGGAGCGCCGGATTGGTACAACGGGTGGGCACTTTGCGTTTTACAGCCATAGGCATGCTGGCTGCAGGTGCTGCCGTTTTAATACATCACGCTATTGTATTACAGTGGAATTTGTGGTCTTATCCAAAAGAAGTTTATTCCCTTTCTTTACTTATGGCAATTTTCGCCACGGTTATTCCTTCGTTTTTAGTGATGGAAGCAATACGGCGAATTGGACCATCTCGTGGCGCCATCATTGGTTCGGTGGGCCCAATCTCAACAATTGTTATGGCTTATTATTTTTTAGATGAAGCTTTTGGTGGCTGGCAATTGGTTGGTACAGGGCTAGTAATTCTAGGTGTTTTGTTGATTTCTTTAAGTAAGAAAAAAGACTGAGTAATTTTATCCCATAAGTTAAACATCTCCTTAAAGCCTACGTTTATATATAAATCCTAAGAAATTCTGATGTGCTATTTTGCCTTTCGGCGAATCTTCTCCTTAAGGAGAAACCAACAACAGTAGCTCCACATTCAAGTTTCACACAATTAATCCCTATTTTTATTGCTTAAATAGATTTAATAAAGGATTTTTGCAGCAGCAAGCAAATTAGAAGTTATTATAAAATAAAATGATATGAGCATCATAGAAATGCGTGTCCCAACCATAGGGGAATCAATTACAGAAGTTACGCTCTCACAATGGCTTAAAGGTAATGGCGATTACGTCAAAATTGATGAAGCGATTTGTGAATTTGAATCAGATAAAGCTACACTGGAGTTTCCAGCAGAGGCTGCAGGTAAGCTTGTATACGTAGCAAGCGAAGACGACGACCTCGAAATCGGTGCTTTAGTTGCTACAATCGATACCAGCGTAGCCGCTCCAACAGGAGGAAGTGACACTCCAGCTCCTGCTAAAGCAGCTGCTCCAGTTGCAGAAGCAGTAGCTGCCCCTGAATCAAAATCAAGTTACGCAAGTGGGCACCCATCACCGGCTGCGGCCAAAATGATGCGTGAAAATGATATTAACGCTGCCAATGTGAGCGGTTCGGGCAAAGACGGTCGAATCACAAAAGAAGACGTCAGCCAAGCCATCAGTAATAAAACTGTCGCTCCCGCTACTAACGGCAAAGCGAAAGATCCTGTAGCTCCAGTAAGTATTTCTGCGCCAACTGCGTTTAGTCGTACCACTAGCAGTAGTAAAATGAGCCGTATGCGCCGAACCATCGCTAAGCGACTAGTCTCCGCTAAGAATAATACTGCGATGCTTACCACTTTCAATGAAGTGGATCTAACAGAAGTCATGGCCGTTCGAAAAAAATACCAAGAAGACTTCGTCAAGAAGTATGGAGTTAAACTAGGTTTCATGTCGCTTTTCGCAAAAGCATGTGCCCACGTACTCATGGAAATGCCTGATGTAAATGCCAAATTGGATGGCGATCAACTCGTTCACCACGATTATGTTGATATTTCAGTTGCGATATCTACTCCAACCGGTCTGGTAGTTCCACCTGTGAAAAACGTAGAGTCTATGGGCTATCACGAAATAGAGTTGGCGATTAAAGCGCTAGCAGTGAAAGCAAGAGAAGGTAGCCTTACACTCGACGAAATGTCGGGAGGAACCTTTACCATCACCAATGGTGGTGTTTTTGGATCTATGATGAGTACTCCAATTATTAATGAACCACAATCTGCTATTCTTGGCATGCATACCATTCAACAGCGTCCGATGGCGGTCAATGGAGAAGTTAAAATTCGTCCAATGATGTATCTAGCACTTTCTTATGACCACCGAGTAGTTGATGGTAGTACCTCAGTTACTTTCCTTGTAAAAGTCAAGCAATTACTGGAAGATCCAGTTAAATTGTTGTTGAATATTTAATAAAAAAGCTTGGAAGTGGGGATTGGGAAGTTGGAAACACCTTCTAACAAACAGCTCCTCAAAATAAGTAAAACTCCCCCCTTCCAAGCTCCCATTTCCTACCCTTTGCCTTTCTAGCACAATATTTGCCATATAATCGTATATTCTCAAAAACAGATATAATAATGACCCTCAAAGAGTTTTTCGAATTATTAGCAGAGAATCCAGCTTACTTAATCGCTTATTTCGCACTTATTCCACTAACCGCCTTTATTGCTGGCTTTATGGGAAAGGGCGAAGGACACTTAAGTCCCTGGAAGTACCTCTATTCTACATTGATCTATCTGGTCTGCGTTCCAGGTATCCTTGCCGTTACCTTGAATGTATATTTATTCCTATTTGAGAAGCAAAGCGTTTTTACATCTGATATTTATACACAGATAATTCCTATCGTATCAATGGCAGCTACGCTACTATTGATACGGAACAATGTCGCACTTGACAGAATTCCTGGATTTGGTAAATTATCTGGTTTAGTTATGATGATTTTTGCCACCCTCACTTTAATGTGGGGATTGGACAGAACGAATATCCATATTATTGCTTTTACCAGAATGCCATTTTACTATGTTATTCTTGTTTTTGCATTAATTCTTTTTGGTCTTCGTTTTGGATGGTCTAGACTTTTTTCTGGACAAAAACAAGCGAGGTAATAAATTCGATTTATTGCATTTTTAAATTTATTCGATTTACAAGCAGGTACTTAGATTATCCAATCTGCTGAAAGAACATACTACAACACTTTTCAAAGAAGCTGTTGTTCCAAGAAAACTACAATACCAAACCTTCTATTCCTAAATTAAACATTGAAGTTTTAACCAACTTCATTTGAACCAACTAGCCGTGGCTGGTTCAACTATTAATTTCAAATTTTCTGGATAAACCGAAAAGGATTATCCGGAAGAGAAAATTTATTAAGCTGCCAGACAGCTTATGATATGAATAAGATTCGGGAGTTTATTGTTTTCCTTATCCTTGTTGCTTTTGCATTTGGTCATGCACTGGCACAGTCTCCTGCTATCCACATCCAAGCTGTTACTAACTCTATTCACATTGACGGAAAATTAGATGAATCCTCCTGGGACAATGCCGTTCCAGTTAATAACTTTTGGATGAACTATCCATTTGATACTTTACCGGCTTCCGCCAAAACTGAGGTAAAAGTCCTTTACGACGAACAAAATTTATACATTGGTGCTATCTGCCATAACTCCAGAGATGTCAAAAAATATGTGATCCAATCACTTAAACGTGATTTTTCATTTGACGATAATGAGGCTTTTTCTATCTTCATAAATGCTTTTACGGATGTCAATACCGGATTTAATTTTTGTGTAAACCCATATGGCGCACAACGAGATGGTATCGTTTCTAATGGAGGGCTCAAAGGAGTAACTACCAGCTGGGATGGTATGTGGAAAGCAGAAGTTTTTAGAACCTCTAGTTATTGGTCTGTGGAGATGGCCATTCCAATTAAAACACTTCGATTCAAAGAGGATATAAAAAATTGGCGCATCAACTTTGCACGTAACGACCAAACTAATAATGAAATTTCAACCTGGGTTCCAGTTTCCAGAGGTTTCGAGGTTTCCAGTTTAATGAATACCGGTCAGCTGATTTGGAATGAATCTCCAAGCGCTGGAACCAACGCGGTTCTAATTCCTTATGTAGCTGGAATTTCTTCTAAGGATTATCAAATCAACGAAAAAAATATCACGCCTTCGGTTGGTTTAGATGCAAAAATAGCACTAAACAGTTCGCTCTATCTGGACATTACAGCCAATCCGAACTTCTCACAAGTTGAAGTAGATAGGCAGGTTATTGACTTGGATCGTTTCGAACTTTTCTTTCCAGAGAAACGGATTTTCTTTTTAGAAAATAGTGATATGTTTTCTAGTTTAGGTAATAGCCGGATACAACCCTTCTTCTCACGTAGAATTGGAGGTGCAGATAATGTACCTGTGCCTATCCATTTTGGAGCAAGGGTTAGTGGAAAGTTAAATAAAGATTGGCGTCTTGGTATGATGACAGTGCAAACAGATTTGGCAGATGACACATTAAAAGGAAGTAATAATTACTCTGTGGTTACCCTCCAACGTTCTTTGCTAGCAGGGTCCACTATTACTGGGTTTGTGGCGAACAGGCAAAAGTTTAACGATCTTGATCCTGGTAAAGATTTCAATATAGTAAGTGGTGTTGAATTTGATTATAGATCAAAGGATACTAAATGGACAGGAGAGGCATTTATCCATCTAGCTCAAACCAATGAGCACTTAAAAGATGCCATGACCTATAGTATCAAAGGGCGCTACCGAACTACAAATGCTAGTGTCAGACTTGCCGTTGATGCTGTTGGGGAAAATTACATTACTGACATGGGGTATGTGCCACATCTTTATCATGATAATGAACCAGCCGACACTACTTTCCGAATCGGTTATATAGAATGGCGTACTACCGCATACTATCGTTTCTATTTAAAAGACAACAATGTTATTGACTACGTTGGTCCTTCTTTCAACCTCAATACTTTTACCAATAATAAATTAGAATACCAGGAGCATAATGCAAACCTTAAGTTCAAAGCTCAATTTATGAACGCTTCTAATTTGTCTTTGTCTTATATTAATAATTCACCAATTCTGTATTTCCCATTTACACTCTCTGGTCTGGATGTTCCTTTTCCTGTCGGAAATTATAAAGAACAGTCCATCGCTTTTGAATATGATAGTGGTAAGCGAAAAGATATTTTCGGTACTGCACAAGTGAGATACGGTAGTCGATTTATGGGAAAAGGATTTAATTTTGAAGGCCAACTAAATTATAGAATGGGCCCAAGATTGGTTTTAGGATCCACCTTTTCGCAACAGTATCTCTATAGTTTTCCAGGGGGGTATGGTAATGCCAAATTCACTTTGATTGGTTCAAAATTTGAAATTTCCTTTAATCGAAACCTTTTCTTGACCACTTATCTCCAATACAATACACAAGCCAACAACATCAACATCAATTCGCGCTTCCAATGGCGATTCCGCCCTATGTCCGATTTGTACTTAGTTTATACTGAAAATTATTTTCAAGATCTTGGCGGTATTAAGAACCGAGCTTTAGTTTTGAAGATGAATTATTGGTGGGGATTTTAAATGATTGAGTAAGCATCCAACTGGCCTTATTTAGACGAAGGCCCAAAACCTAAAATTCTCTTCTAATTCGGCTTTCTTAAAGCATAGAGCTCCTTTAGCAAATTAATCTGTCTTTATCTTTTCACCTTTCCACAAGTAAATTTAGAAGCTTTAATACCACTTCTTAGTTAAATCCCGACCAATAACTGTTCAATAATTGATCAAATACTTATATTCGAGTTGAATAATTTGTTTAATTTTTTTTCATCTGAATATATACCATCATGAAAACGACAAAACATATATCAAAACTTTTATTACTGTTCTATCTGTTTATATTTGCGGTAATGATACCAAACAACGACCTAAAAGCACAGGATGACCTTTCCTATCAAATACCTCCGAAAGCAATTGCTGATTTAATTGACGCCTCTCCTACTCCAGGTGTTAGCTTAAGTCCTTCAAATGAAAGTATGCTTTTATTAGAGCGACCTAATCTACCTTCTATAGAAGAAGTAGCTCAGAAGGAATTGCGATTGGCAGGTATTCGGATTAATCCAAAAACGAACGGATCAAGCCGCTCGGGCCATTACACTGGCATTAAAATAAAATCTTTACAAACTGGAAAAGAAAAAACAATCACAGGATTTCCTGCTGATGCAAATATTGAGAATCTAAGTTGGGCCCCTGACGGTTCTAAAATTGTTTGTACAATTACTAAACCCAATGGCCTAGAATTATGGATGGCCGACATCTCAACAGCTAGCGCTAAAAAGCTAACCGACGCTGTGATCAATGATGCTATGTCCGGAATGCCTTATACTTGGTTTTCTGATAATAATACTTTGTTGTACAAAAAAGTATTAGCAGATCGCGGCAATGCTCCTGAACAAGATCAGATGCCAAAAGGTCCGGTTATTCAAGTCAATGATGGTGAGAAAGCTCCGGTTCGCACCTATCAGGATTTGCTAAAAACACCTTATGATGTTGACCTTTTCAAATACTATACTTCATCTCAATTGATGACTGTTGACTTAGCGACAGGGAAACATCAAACTTTTGGACAAGCAGGAATTAAAGCTTCCATGAGTACTTCACCTGACGGTGAGTACGTGATGATTCAAACCATTCACCAACCGTTTTCTTATCTAGTACCATACAGCCGATTTCCTTTCACCATTGATATTTTTGATAAAAAAGGAAAGAAGGTAACACAGATTGCTGACATCCCAATGGCAGAAAATATCCCTAAAGGTTTTGGTGCTGTACGCGAAGGAAAACGTTCTTTTTCATGGCGTAATGATAGGCCTGCAACTATGGTATGGGTAGAGACACAGGATGGAGGTGACCCTAAAAAAGAGGTCGAGATCCGAGATCAAATGTATATGCTAGATGCACCGTTTACAGGAAAGCCAGACAAAGGGATCGATTTTAAACTGCGCTATGGTGGTGTTGACTGGGGAAGCGGCGACTTCGCTCTTGCTTACGAGTGGTGGTGGCAAAGTCGACAATTGATTACGAGTTCCTGGCAACCAGACAATTCTGCTGCTGGCAAAAAGGTTCTCTTCGATCGTTCTTGGGAAGATCGTTATAATGCTCCTGGTGACTTTGAAACACATCGCAATCAATATGGTCGCTCTGTTTTACTGACAGCTGACGGTGGTAAAACTTTATTCCTAACTGACGAAGGTGCATCTCCTGAAGGGAATCGGCCTTTTGTTGATGAATTTGATATTGCTACAAAAAAGACAAAACGTTTATGGCGTTCGGAGGCTCCTTATTACGAGTATCCAATTTCTATTGTCGATGAAGAAAATGGACAGGTCTTGACTCGTAGGGAATCAAATACAGAGCGACCTAATTTCTATATGCGCAAGCTGAAAGATGGAACTAGTAAGCAGCTTACTTTTTTTGAAAACCCTTACAAAGCATTGGAAGGTATACAAAAAGAGATGGTCAAATATACACGTGCTGATGGCATCGAATTGACTGGAACCTTGTATACTCCTGCTGGCTACGACAAAGAAAAAGATGGCCCTTTACCTGTTTTTATGTGGGCTTATCCACGTGAGTTTAAAAGTGCCAAAGCAGCTGGACAGGTTTCTGATTCGCCTTATGAATTTATACGAATTGGCTGGGGTTCACCACTATTTTGGGTGACTCAAGGTTATGCCATTTTTGATGATTTCAGTATGCCGATTATTGGCGAAGGAGAAGAAGAACCCAATGAAACTTTCGTCAAACAATTGACTGAAGGGGCAGAAGCTGCCATCAATAAGATTGTAGATATGGGTGTTGCTGATCGCAATAGAATTGCAGTTGGTGGACATTCCTATGGTGCATTTATGACGGCAAATTTGTTGGCACACACTGAATTATTTGCTGCAGGAATTGCGCGTAGTGGTGCTTACAACCGAACGCTAACTCCTTTTGGATTTCAATCAGAAGAGCGAACTTTGTGGGAGACTCCAGAGACTTACTCCAAGATGTCTCCATTCATGCATTCTGATAAAATCAAAACGCCTTTACTTTTGGTACATGGTGATGCTGATAATAATTCAGGGACTTATCCGATGCAAAGTGAACGTTTTTTCAATGCCTTGAAAGGACATGGTGCTACAGTTCGTTTAGTAATGTTGCCCCATGAAAGTCATGGTTACCAAGCTCGTGAATCTGTAATGCATATGCTTTGGGAAATGTCAGAATGGATGGATAAGTATGTAAAGAATAAAGAGCTGGAGCCTTAGAGTTTTAAATGTAAAACCGCAAAATGATCAAGTGTTCACCTTCGTTGGCAACTTTTACATTTTAATTTTTGCGGTTTTACATTTCACATTACTAATTATCTCCAATCCGGCATTTCCGCATTTTCAAAAAGTAAGGTTCTATCACTTCCATCCAAATTCATAGTCCAAATGTTTTTTGGAGAAATTCCATCATTATTTGTATTAATAAAAATCACTTTTGAACCATCTGGCGAGTACCTAGGGTCCAAATCATTGGTTCCGGCTGGTTTATCTATAGATAGGTTTGAGGTAACTTGATTGTTTATATTTTTGATAAAAACAGTTGCATCTAATTGTCGACCATCGGCTGCCTGATATCCCGATACATCGTGCGTGTATAAAAAGGAAGTTCCACTAATAGCGAAAACAGGTCCTCCAGTACCACCAGGAATATTTGTGTAAACTTGCCCTAAGTAAACTCCGTCCTCCGAAAAAGTAAAAATAAACGAGTCGTAGGGATCAGAGCCCGCGGTACGTGCGATGATCAAGTCATCCTGATCCGTCCAATCACATTCTGTAAAATAAAACCCAGGAGGAGCCTCTGCGAACAAATTGAATCCAGAACCATCCAGATTAATTCGGTAGAGATTCGCATTATTCATGTAAAGCAATTGTGTCCCATCGGGTGACCAGCAGAAATCGAGTTCGAGCTTGTTGATTCCTGAAATTGGAACAGTGGTTACTTGTTGAATATCAGATCCATCTCTATTCATAATATAAATCTGTGGTTCTATCCCTGCATCGGATATGAAAGCAATTTTGGTACGTTGGCGATTCATTATGGGTCTCCAATTATTGTTGGCATTATCTGTAAGTTGAATAGCATCACCATCCTCATTAGAAGAGAAAATCTCATATTTGCCGCTTACTTCGCGCGCAAATAGAAAGCGATGATCTGGGAACGGTATTGTTGTAAAACTCCATACTTCGCTAAAAACAGGATCATTAAAACCATCATTAACTGATACTTGCCAGAAATAAGTAGTACTATAATCCAACACTATTTCAAGCGTAGAGTCAGGTATACCAGAAGCCAGCGTCATGCTTTGTGTTTGATCAGAATTAAAAATAGTAACATCAAACAAAAGGTCATCAGCATCTACGTCAAAAGACGACCAAGCTAGAGTAAGGTCTATAGCTTGATCAATACTTTCGTTTGTTGGTATTGGGCTAAAAGGAGGATCTGGAGCCTGAGAATCCATTGTATCAGGTACCATTTTTATAATCACGTTTGCTGTTTGATTTTCATAAACAGTTACTGATTCGATGGATGTGATAAATCCATCTTTTTCTGCACGTATAGTGTAAGAGTTGGTTGCTACATTTTCCAAGGCAAAGCGCCCTGCATCATCTGTAAAAATAGAACTGGTGGGTGGGTTGGTAGAAATTTTCACATTCTCCAGTGGAGTATTTTCGTTGTTCAACAAAACTTCACCAAATAAAGAACCAAACACTTCTGGCTCAAATGTTTGTTCCTGGCAAGATGTTATCATTGCCAGACCAAATAATAGTACAATATATATCAGCTCCTTTTTCATATCTCTCTAGTCTTTTAAAACTCGTCATTTTTTTTATACGAAAATTTACGGTCACCAGCTAACGTTTTTCCAAAATAGAAATTCAACTTTAGATTGACTCGCCAAAACCAGTCATTGTATTTTCCTTGTTCGATATTATCAAATTGATCACTAAATAAATAGTTATAATCTCCTGACAACGATAAGCCCAATCGGTCTTTCAACAAATATTCGACACCCAATCCACCGTGAACTTTTGGAAACATTTTACTTGAAAAATCAAAGCGGTTAGCCTCGTTTTCAGTAATAATCCCCCCTCCTCCAAAGAGGCTAGTTGATAGTTTGTCATAAGGCAGAAAGCGGTATTGCATATTTCCTTCTAGGTAACTGACTTTGGACTGATAAAACCTTTGGGTATACAATTCGCTCAAACCATAGTTTAATCCAAAAGAAACCTGTGGCTTGGAAGAATAAAGTATTCCAAAATCTAAGCCAGTTCGGAATGCTGGATCTGGGTAATCGCCTTTATACAATAAGCTAGAGGTTCCAAGGGTAAATGCAAATTTCTTACGTCGGTTATCCATACTCTTTCCAAAAATATCTGTTTTAGGAATGAGTGCTTTTTCTTTTTTGTAATCGATGATGGACTGATCGGCCAACATGCGTGGCTCTTCTAATTCCCATAATTTATCGAAGACACCTTCAACAATTAGACTTTGTACTGCTTTTTCTATGGCTTCGGTTACTGCCATTTCAGAAGGTTCATTGTAGGTAAACCCGGTTTCAACCTCAAGTAATTTTTGAAATTTCACAAACCTAAAAAGGCCTATATCAACTGCTTGTGAGAGTATAGTTTTGGAACTATATACTGTTTTTAAAACCTTACCATTACTAGTTGAAATTGCACGCAAATAGACGGTAACTCGATCCTGTCGATATTGACCACCTCCACCAGCTCCAAAGTATCGAAGACCAGCTCCTCCGGTAATTACGTTGGCATCATAAGAAATAATTCCACCTTCGATGATTACTCCAGCGTACAGAAGTGGAGGAAGTAAATTATCCTGATTGCCGTTAGAATTGTATTGAGCGCGGCTGGATCGGATAATTTTTCTTTCATTCAAAAGATTACCTACATTTTCTCTTTCGATGGGTACAAACCATTTGGAGTCTTCTAATGCTTTGATTAAAATAGTAGTAGCTCCTTGGGTAACGGCAGTAGACCAACTTGTTCCGTTTTCACTAGGCTTGTATTGTCCGGTTTGATCTCGAAACTTATAGACTGCTACAACTATCTTTTCTTTAGGAAGTGGTAGATTTTTGAGCTCAGCTGTTTCCTGTGTTTCTTCTCCTAGTCGGGCCCTTGAGGTTTCAAAGGACTGGCGGAGCAGCGTACCGCAGCTACTCAGCAAAAGTGTTAAGAATAATAGTGGGATATATTTTTTCACAACAGTAGAATTTGGGACATTTTGCAATAACTTTCACAATGATAAAAAAGAAATATTGCAATAAAATTTAACGGATTTATTACGTTTTAAACGAAGCAGTATAAATCATCAAATATAACAATGCTATGATTGATGATTTAAAATTGGTTAGCTTAGTTAATACTAAGCCTTCATAAAATAAGGTGATTCATCGTTCTTGAATTGAATAAGAATGATGAGAGGTGATTAAAAATCACATCATCAAACATTTCTTATTCTATAACTTCTATGGGGGGAAGTATTTTAATAAAAATTAGGTGTTGTGTGCTAATAAAAAAACTGTTGGTTTCTTACATTAGTGTTTTGAGGAAATTGATGGTCTTCTCGATCAGCATTGAAGACTTAGGTAAGGTGAATCCGTTAAAATCAAAATAAAGGTACAATATAAATCGGGGATTTTGGAGCTATATTCCTTTATTTTTTTTTAAGCATTAGCATGTGATAGATTATTCGTTTTCCTTTAAAAATAAGGAATGATAATCTGTGTTTGCTCACCTGTACCTGCGTCAATAATCGAAATTGAAAGTCCCTCAAAGGTAGAGGCAATATCTATTTGAAAATCACCGACTGTATAAACACCATCTGTTAATCCTTCTTCTCCAAACTGAGAGGTTACAAGATCCCTCGACAATTGATTTAGCAACTGACGGTTAAGACTTTCTGTAAAAAAATCAAGACTTCCTCCATTTGTATCCGTATCCTCAGCTTCTGTATTATCTTGGACTTGAGCGGAGCTTAGTAGCCAATTATAATTAAAGGTATCACCTCCAAAAGCTGGGTTAACAGGTTTGTATACAAAATCCTGTGCTGAGATGCTATTTATACTACAGAGCATAATAACAGCAAAGAGACTAAGTGTTGTCAATATCTTTTTCATGGTGCATTATTATTTCATTTCCTGATATTGAATACCATATTAAGGTATTCAATTTAAAAAAGTCCTGAGCCTTTTATATCTGATTCCTCCAAATCTTTCTTTAAAGATTCATTTTCTCCAAGATGTTTTCGAACAATTCTGATGGCTTGATTCGCCATTTGTTCTACCATATCGAGTCGAGGCTGCAAGACTCTTGTAAAAAGTGCTTTATCATTGACTTCAACTGTAACTCGAGCCACTCTACCTCTTGATGGTAGTTCTTTTATACTGATGGCAAAGTCTTTTGCGCCATTAGGTGCAATCCATTTATTATAAAAAAAGTCATAAAAGTCTCTTGCTACCTTCGAACGTGTTTCATCAATAATCAATCCATCTATCTCCAAATTATCACTATAACTTGATAATGCTTTTTTTTGTGTTGGAGCTACCTTGGTTATTATCTTAGGTTTTGATACTTTTTTAGTACCAATTTCAATAGAATCCTGAGCAATCAAATTACGATTAAAGTATATTTGAAGTAAGGCTTTGAAATAATCTTGTGAAGTGATATTAATTTGTGTGTTGGAAAGAATTAGCTCCTGGTCAGGAGCAGCAGTAAATTCACCGCTTTGTGTGTTGGAGGAGGTATTGTTTCCTGATTTCTCAGTAATCAATTTATAACTAAATGTTCTTTCGTTTTGAAGCTTACTAACAAATTTAGCTTCTATTTTTCTCTGGTCATTTTCAGACTGTACATCTATCCATGCTTTTAGGAATGTGTCCTGAGCAGATAGTGCCGCAATGTTGAGAAAAAATAAATAAACAAAAATTCTTATACGCATGGGTAATAGGTTTTAAACCTTTAATACCCAGATTGCCGAATTTCTACTTTCAGGTTATCTCCTTTTTGAATAACCTGAAAATTCTGAGTATTAAATCCTTCTAATATGTGGATGATTTCGTTTCCGTTTCCTTCCTGAATCAATTCCACCTTTACATTGTTACTATTAACTAATTCTTGAATAATTCTGTTTTCGTCTCCAATTTGAAAAACGGTAATATCATTATTTGTCCCCTCATTAGTTAATTGATAATAGTTATCATTTCCAACCTGAAGCACAATAGCTTGATTACCGGATCCTTCTTGACGTAAAACTGCAAAATTATAATCTCCTTTCTGTAGCACTTTAGCCAAATTGATTTCTCCGTCAGTTTGATCCTGTGAAAGTTCTACTTCATTATAATCACCTACTTGTTGTATGTACGCAGCATTTCCTTCGCCTTGGAGTTGATCTACCAGTAGCTCTGAAGGCTGCAGAAGAATGTCTTCTTCAGACAATTGCTGCAGTTGTGATTGCGCATTAACATCAATGCTTACAAGAAAGCAAAATGCTAAAACTAGGATATAAGTAATTATATAACGCATAAGTTAGTTTATTCTCTGATCAAATGAAAGCTTTAGAACAAAGAAAATAACAATAGGTTTGAAGAAGACACCTTTGGGGGATGCCATCTTCAAACACTATTAATTAGATTGTACTAATATTCAGTATTGATTAGTTATCAGACTGAGTTACAGTTGCAGAGTTTGTACCACCTGTTTGATTAATGATGCTATTATTAGTACCACCAATCTGAGAATTGATTGCTTCGTTACCGTTACCAACTTGGTTGATAGCACTTGCATTCAAGTCACCTTCCTGTACAAGAGTTGCATCGTTAGCATCACCGAATTGGTTTAGCAATACTTGATTTTCACCACCTGCAAAGTTGTTGTTACCTGTTTGAGAAACAGCCATGTTATTACCATTACCTTCCTGACGAGCAGCAACGTTATTAGAAAGACCAGTTTGAACAACAGTTGTGTTGTTGTTGTCTCCTAATTGATCAACAGAGATATTACTATTTTCTCCAGTTTGAGTCTGAGTAGAAATGTTACCACTACCTACAGTTTGAGAAAAGATTGAGTTGTTTCCAGCACCATCTTGTACTTGAATAGTTTTGTTGTTATCACCTTCTTGGATAGAAGTAGCGAAACTTCCTACAGTGTTTAATTCCTGACGAGCAACATTGTTGTTACCTGACTGAACACTTTGAGCAGTATTGTTTGCATCAGTAATTAGAGTTACACTATTATTAAGGTCTCCAACTTGAGCAACGTTTACCAAGTTATTGCCACCTGCCGATTGCATTTCACTTAAGTTACCTGCGCCTTCTTGAGCAACAGTTACTTCGTTTAGATCATTGTCTTGAACAATTAAAGAGATGTTTGCAGCACCTGTCTGAGTTACACCTGCTTTGTTATCACTTCCTGTTTGAGATAGATTACTGATATTACCTTGAGCGAAAACGAAGCTAGCGGACAATACCATAGCGAAAAGTACGAGTGTTTTTTTCATGATTTATTTCTTTATTAAATGGTTAAAAATTATTACAAATATTAATTCTATAAAATTAATTTCATTAGTTAGGAGTGTGTAATCAGGCTTTAGAAGGGGGTCGGAATAGGATTGTTTTTCAACCAAAATTTAGACATGGGGGGCATGCTCTTTTTGGTTTTGTAAAACGAAAAACAATATTTGGTTGTAGGTAAAATAATCGGCTAGATGATGATGCAAATATAGAGGATCAACAGCTGGTATAACATACCAACAATCCATGATTTTCAACTACGTATTTTTACCTAGAGTCGTTTGTGGCAAAATTTCAGGCTGAATTCTTTGTCATCCTTTGTGCAAAGTTGAAGTAATATTTGACTAAGCCTACTGTATTTTTCACTTTCAACTTTTGAATAAGATTGCGACGATGTGTCTCAACAGTACGTGGGCTGATATAAAGTTGATCTGCTATTTCTTTGTTGGTAAACTCGTTTGAGATAAACTCTAGAATTTCTAACTCTCGAACAGTAAGCGGCGAAGTATGAATACCGTTGACACCATTTTTCTTTCTATTGGAGCTTTCTAATTCCCCTAATAAGGTAACAGATACTTCTTTTGAGAAGTAGCTTCCGCCTTGTGCCAATGCTTTAATGGCAGTGACTAACTCGCTAGGTGCTGCATCTTTTACCATATATCCTCTTGCTCCTGCTCTTACCATATTAACAACCTCCGCACGATCATGATTCCAGGAAAGAGCAAGTACTCCTATTCCTGGCTTAATATCTACAATTCGTAAACAAGCCCCTACTCCATCTAGTATTGGCATTTTTACATCCATAATTATTACATCGGCTTGATGAGTTTCCATGATTTCAATGGCCTCTTCTCCATTACTTGCAACACCTATTATGTCAAAGTCTTCTATTCCTTTAAGCAAGGCAGCTATTCCTGATCGGAACATATTATGATCATCTACAATCATTAATCTAATAGCACTCATCTTCTTTCCAGTTTTTATAGTGGTCATTAACAATAAAAAGTTGTTAGGAATGAAGCAGGCTCCATCCTAAAAAAAGGAAGTTGATTGTGTGAAAAATTGCCTTGTAGGTCTTAGGCCTAGATGAATTATTGAGATTACAAAAGAACGTTAGGGGAGGAAAACTAAACGTCGTTTGTAAATGTGTGTTGATAAAGATACTTAAAAAATATTGGAAAAAGAAATTTTCAACGACTTGATTGCAAGCAACTTGGCAGAATAATAATTCTATTATTTACAATTTATTTTTTTGACATTACCATTAATTTAATACAAAAAAACTGCTAGTTATTTCTTGTTTTGCTCTCTACTTTTTTGAGTAGTAACAAACAAAAGATAACTAGCAGTTAATAGGTTGTTTACGAAGTAATAATTTTACTTATTTATTCTTTTGCTGCAGAAGATTCTTCTTCCAACTTCAGACTTAATTCATCCAACTGAGTATTATCGATAGTACTAGGTGCATCAATCATTATATCACGCCCTGTATTATTTTTAGGGAAGGCTATAAAATCTCGGATAGAGCTCTGTCCTGACATTACTGCGCACAGGCGGTCAAAACCAAAAGCAATACCTCCGTGAGGTGGTGCTCCAAATTCAAAAGCTCCCATTAAGAAACCAAATTGAGCTTCTGCTTCTTCCTTGGTAAATCCTAGTAAATCGAAATTTTTAGATTGCAATTCTCTATCATGTATACGAATAGAACCACCACCAATTTCAGAGCCGTTGATCACCAAGTCATATGCATCTGCACGAAGGCTCTTCATGGTTTCATGGTCACCGTTGAGCATTCGTGAAACATCATCTTTCTTGGGTGCTGTAAATGGATGATGCATTGCATGAAAACGGTTTGAATCCTCATCCCATTCTAACAATGGAAAATCCAAGACCCACAATGGTTTGAAATCTCCTTCTTTCATCAAGCCCATCCGTTTACCCATTTCCAAACGAAGTTCGCTTAATTGCTTACGCGTCTTTTCTTCTTCTCCAGAAAGGATGAACAGGATGTCACCTTCTTTCGCACCAAATTTCTCAACCCACTTTGTTAGGTCTTCATCAGAGTAGAATTTACCGACAGGTGACTTAAAACCACCTGCTTCTACTTTCACGTAAACCAAACCTTTCGCACCAATCTGCGGACGCTGCATCCATTCCGTTAATTTCTTGATGTCTTTATTGGAAAAATTAGCAGCTTCTCCACTTGCGCAAATACCAACGACTAATTCTGCACTATCAAAAACAGGAAAGCCTTTGCCTTTTGCTACATCGTTTAGTTCAACGAACTCCATTCCAATTCGCAAGTCTGGTTTGTCAGATCCGTAGAGACGCAGTGCATCGTCATATGACATTCTTGGAAAATCACCTAATTCAATTCCTATCGTTGTATTAAATAGATAGCGAGTCAAACCTTCAAAGGTATTCAAGATATCTTCCTGAGTTACAAAAGACATTTCGCAATCTATTTGTGTAAACTCTGGTTGACGATCCGCTCGTAAATCTTCATCACGGAAACATTTTACGATCTGAAAATATTTATCTAAACCAGCCACCATCAAAAGTTGCTTAAACGTTTGTGGCGATTGTGGCAAAGCATAAAACTGCCCTGCATTCATTCGACTCGGTACTACAAAGTCACGCGCACCTTCTGGTGTTGACTTAATCAAACAAGGCGTTTCCACTTCCACAAAATTTTGATCCGCCAAGTACTTGCGTGTTTCAATCGCCAACTTCGATCTGAAAATAATATTTTGTTGTATCGGATTTCGACGCAAGTCTAGATAACGATACTTCATTCTAATTTCATCACCACCATCGGTTTCATCGTCGATGGTAAAAGGTGGCGTTTTGGATGCATTCAATATCTCCAAGGATTTAACAACGATTTCCACATCACCAGTCGCTCTGTTTTCATTTTTGTTGCTACGCTCGCGTACGACACCACTGATACGCAAAACAAATTCACGTCCTAGTTTACGTGCTTCTGCACAAAGTCCTTCGTCATCTTCAATATTGAAAACGAGCTGCGTAATTCCGTAACGGTCACGCATATCTATAAAAGTCATACTTCCAAAATCGCGACTAGCTTGTAGCCATCCGCTTAAAGTTACTTCTTGCCCGACGTGGGTCATTCTGAGTTCTCCGCAATTGTGAGTTCTATACATGATAAAGTGATTGGTAATTTTCCAGAAGGAAGTCTGAAGTCCGAAGGCTGAAGTTTTCCCTTTAAGGTGTCGCTCTATTTATTGGTCTTCTTAGCGATACAGGGATTCACGATTGAGTGAACTTCGGTATTCGAGCTTCCGTCTCCGGTCTGAATAGTTACAGTGATTGTTTTTATTTATCCTCATTCAACGCAACTTCTTTCTAATTTGGTTCAAAAGTAAGCTGATTAAAATTCAGGCAAAAGTAATGCTTATTCGGCTAAAATGCTGAGTATTTTGGTATTCTCTGAGGTGAAGAAAAGTGAATAAGCTAAGTAGGTAGATGCAAGCGAGCAGTTTTACCACCATTTCGAGGGGATTTAATGAAAAGTTGTCGAAGTTTTCTCCTTAATCAAAGGGTGTTTACAGTAATATGACAATATTACCGCAAGGTGGAAGTATTTTTGCCGTTACAGAAAGGTATCTAACCAAATATGCTAAAAAAGTACAAAATATTAACGCTAACGCACCACAACATTAACCTCAAAAAATTGGGGCGCTATGTGATTCCTGAAACGGAAGGTGACTTACTAAAGCAAAAACTCCACGAAATGAAGCAAGCACTTCATATGGACGAGCTGATGTATTTAGCCACTTGCAACAGAGTGATGTACTTTTTTACCAATGATCAACTTCTAGACGATGCATTAATTACCCGACTTTTCAAGATGGCTAATCCTGCTCTTAGTGCAGAAGAAGTTGAGATTGGGATTGAAGCTGCTAATCTTTATGAAGGTGAGTCGGCTATGCAGCATCTGTTTGAAGTAGCTTCTTCTATAGATTCGCTTGTAATTGGTGAGCGTGAAATTCTTCGTCAGTTCAGAACAGCATACGATCAAAGCAAGGAATGGGGACTAACTGGTGATGACATTCGCTTGGCATTACGCTATGCGATTGAAACGGCTAAATCAGTTTATGATAAAACTAGAATTGGTGAGCGACCTGTTTCTGTTGTTTCATTGGCAATACAAGAAATGCGTAAGCTGAACTTAGCTACGAGATCTCGTATCCTTTTAGTTGGTGCAGGACAGACCAATACGCTTGCTGCCAAATTTCTGGTGAAGTATGGATTTGACAATGTACATGTTTTCAATCGTTCTCAGGACAAAGCAAAAGCTTTGGCTAACCGTTTCGGTGGAACTGGCTTTGCGCTTGACGCTTTGCATAGCTATAAAGGTGGTTTTGACGTATTGATTGTTTGTACTGGTTCAACTAAAGCGATTATTGATTCTACTATCTATCAGTCATTACTCAATGGCGAAACCGACAAAAAAGTCATCATCGATTTATCGATGCCTAATAATGTTGCCACTCCGGTGACTCAAGATTTTGACAATCACTATATCGAAGTAGAGGGTCTTCGTAAATTAGCAAACGAGAACCATAACTTTCGTAAGCAAGAAGTTTTGAAAGCTCAGGTTTTATTGGCTGAACAAATCTCTACCTTCCGTGTCGTTTACCAACAACGACAATTGGAAAAAGTACTCCAACACGTTCCTGCTGAAATCAAGGCGATCAAGTCACATGCGATTAATGTGGTTTTCAAAAAAGATCTTGACGGGATGGATGATGACACACGCGATCTTTTTGAGCGTATGATTACCTATATGGAGAAGCGATGTATTAGTGTGCCAATGAAGGCTGCTAAGGAGATTGTTTGATTGTGAATTAAAATGCCCACATCTTTTTAATACTTCTTTCCTTATTCACTTTCGTGAAATAATCTTTCTTAAAATCTACCGATTTAGTACTGAGCTATTACTCAAAAGAGTTAATCAAGAATGACTTTTCTGATGGGCTATTACTTCGTATAAACCGAAGCATTCGGGTCAGAAACAATTTTCAAAAATTTCTGAGAAGACTTCCATTTACTTTTGTGGATTGGCGTATTGCTATAGTAAGCATGAAGAAGAGCTGCGTGTTCAGTATTTACAAAACCAATCTTATCCGCAAGCACATAACCTGTTTTGCCGGAAGGCAGCCTTACCAACAAATGATTATCTACCAATTTCTTTCCATCACGAAAAACAAAAGCATCGTTGTGCTTGATGACTTGTAGTTGATCGCTGCGTTTTATCAAACCAGATCTTTTGGTTCTTAATTCTGGTTTTTCTTTTAGGAGGATACCGCTCTGTTTAATGCCCGCAATTGGTGCCGATCGACTTTCTTCATATAATTTGAAATAGGACTTGATGCGTTCATCCCATTTGTAAGTGCAGGTTGCGAACTCCATGCAACGCTCTCGGGAGTTATTCACAGTACCTTTATCGAGTGGTAAACTATAATTACTGCAAGAGACATAGTCAATATATTCGACTCGAATCAGAGGACCATCTATCTCAATAAACTTGAAAAGACTTGGTGATGGTAATTTATCGGTAAAGTTAAGTGTCATTCTTTCTTTGAAGACCTGTAATAAGGTACCAGCTTGGAAAGAATAGATTTCCAATGAACGATTCTCGAAGTCCATCCCAGTTGGGTGGATACTTTTTTGAAAAATCAGTTCTGGTATTTTGTCACCAGACACATCATAGAATTGAAATAACTTGAGATTACTTTTCCCCATCGCACTTTCACCAGCATAGTTGACTTGTACTGAGCGCCCCTGATCATTGGTGAGTACTAGGTAAAACTCTTTGTAAAGAGGGTTAAGGTAATCTTGCTCATGAAAGTTATCACGTCCTTCCATAGCAGCTACCCAGAGGACAGCTTTTTCAAAACCATTATTGAAACCATAGCGTTTTTTATGAAAATTACGCAAGGAAGGTTCTACATGTGCATCTGGCAGCATAACTGCGAGACCATCTCCGTAGATCCATCCCGTGGCACCCGTTTGGGTTTTCACTTGATACCATTTGAACTTTTGATTTTGAGCAGCATCTTCGTGCTCGTGATGAGAGGTGCCGATGATTTCGAAAAGTTCGCCAGCTTTGTATTGAATATCAGAATGCTTGGTAAAACTGGTATCAGGATATAGGGTGACGGAGTTTAGAGATGTCGCAGCTTTGTTTTGGAATATGACATCCAGTGTTTGTCCATGTAAAGACAAACAGCCTATCAAAGCAATCAATAGTAAAAAACTTTTGGTCATATGTGAATAAATCGCAATTATCACTCCGTTTATTGGATTTTGAGGATGATTTAAGTAAAGTTTAACCTTGGGTAATGGTACCTAAAAGTGTTCTAATATAATTTTGAACCACAACAGATACAAAGGCTCTCGACCGCAAATCTAATTAAGCAGAACCCTTTAAAGTTCACTAAGAGCCAAAGAGAAACACTGCCTCTCTAAGAGTTCTATCCGACACTTAGGTTTCAATAAATCAAAGATCACTATTTTATCTTTGTTTTTAAGTAAGTTTATAGCAAGAAGTTGTTTAAAAACTTCCAAAAGTAAAACGATTAATTTTTCTTAGTAAAAATCAAACAATAGCTTTCCCATTACTTAACCAAAAATAATTAAAAATGTTACCAAAAAAGTTTTCCCAAGTCTCAGTTTTCGTTTTCGTATTGGTGTTGACATTTTATAGCACATCTTCCTTGTATGCGCAAGACAAGCCTATTGAAATCACAGTTGAGCAACTAAGTGAATCGGTGCACATGCTTACCGGGAAGGGAGGTAACATAGGTGTATCTGTTGGTGAAGACGGTGTGTTTATGATTGATGGGCAGTTTGCAGATATGAGTGAAAAAATTATAACAGCCGTTAAAACCATTTCTGGCAAAGAGCTAAAATACTTGATCAATACACATTGGCATGGCGATCATACTGGCGGTAATGAAAACTTCAATAAGCAGGGTGCGGTAATTGTTGCGCATGAGAATGTGCACAAGCGTATGAGTACCGACCAGTTGATGAAGGCGTTTAGTCGCACGGTCAAAGCATCTCCTGTAGCAGCTCGCCCGGTGATTATATTTACGGAAGATTTGACGATGTATTTGAATGGCGAGAAGATTTTGATATTCCATGTACACAATGCGCATACCGATGGCGATGCGATGGTTTACTTTACAGAAAGCAATGTTTTGCACATGGGTGATTGTTATTTCAATGGCCGTTATCCTTTTATTGACTTGTCATCTGGTGGTTCTATTGATGGAATTATTAAAGCTGCAAATCAGGCTTTGTTTATTGTTGACGAGGAGACTAAGATCATTCCAGGACATGGTAAGCTGTCTAATAAAAAAGAGTTGACAGCATACCGGAATGTGTTGATGGTTATTCGCGATCGGGTTAAGAAAGCAATTGAGGAGGGTAAGACGCTGGAGGAGATAAAGGCTGCTAAGTTGTCGAAGGAGTATGATAAAGAATGGGGTGCTGGGTTTATTAACTCGGATGCCTTAGTTGATTTTATTTTTACTGATTTGACGAGAGAGGATAGGAAGTAGAATGTAAATTAGAATGGCCAGCTAAGGTGGAGAAACGCAGCTTTGAAGGGATATGCGGGACGAGAGCGCTGAGTTTTATTATTTTGCTTGGGCAAAAAAATAATTCTATCGCCAAAAAAGCTATGGTATTGCGGGAATCATGTTGCGTTCAAGGCATTCATTCTTTTCAACTACTCTCTCTTTACAAATCGTTTAACTGTTCGTTTCAATCCATTGGCCTTGGTTATCTCCAGAAAATATACCCCTGTTGGTAAATGACTCACCTCTATATTTTTACTAGAACCAGAATATTCTTCGTTGAAAATTTGCTGACCGACATTGTTATAGCAGCTTAGCAATAGCTTGTCGAAAGTGTTGTTAGGAGACGATATAATAAGTCTCAAAAAATCGGAAGTCGGATTCGGTAAGAGTTCAATGTCAATGCTAAAATCTGGATGATTAATTGACGAAATCTCACCCGTTGGCAGAGAAGTGCTGTAAGCTGATAAGCCCCCACGTCTATTGCCAACCATTATATCTAAGGTATCGTTTCCGTTCACATCCGCCATTGTTAAATACGAACGAATCCCCGGTTTGATGTCGCCATAGAAATCTTCGACATGATCGTAAGCCCCATTGAGGTTGTCTTCAATATTTGTATAGTGAATTATTCCACGTTCTCTACTTCCACAAAATAATACATATTCTCCATCCATGTCTACAAAAAAGGGAGCACAATGACCTTCTATGTCAAATTGATTGCGTGTATCGACCGCTCCAAGAAAAGAGTTATTCGGAGCTATATCTTCATCCGATTCAAATTGAGGGTTTCCCGTAGAACCTTGGTTTTGGAAATAATTTAAAAATCCATTTCGTTCTCCAACTACAATATCCATCAAACCATCACGATTTAAATCGACTATAAAAGGGCTACTAATCAGCCCAACATCAATGTCCATATAATCAAAAACGGGCTCAGCAAATTCAAAAGCTTGATTGGGTCCTGCAATATTCTCTATGAAGAATAAAGCACCAAATTCTTCACCGATAAGAAGGTCGATATCTCCATCATTATCTATATCTCCAGTACAGGGAGAAAAATGCCAGTTTGAGCCACTGAATTGACTCATATTTAGGTAATCATCATCAACTAATTCATAAGCAGGTGTATTCGCTGTGCCTATATTTTCGAAAAGGAATAGCCGAGAGCCTAGTTCATTCCACGAAACCCAATAGCCTTGATTACCAACAATCATATCCATTAAACCATCCGCATTATAATCAACAAAAGCTGGACAAGCTCCAGTCCCTAGGTCTACCATGTCTTCTACTAAAAAAGTATTTTTTTGATAATCGAAAACAGGCATTTCATTACTTGTCGTGTTTTTATAAAACCAAACATTTTGATCATCTTCTGAATTATATGGTGAACTAGGTGCAGCAATAAAATCCTTCAATCCATCATTATCCATGTCAAGATAAAAAGAGGCTGGGTAATTAAATATTTCAGTGGAGGTATTGTAACTCGGGTAGTTGCAGTCTTTTTCATTCCACCAAATAGACTGACTGTTTCCCCCATTCCTTAAACGGCTGATACTTGAGCTGTGAAGTCCCCCTAAGAAAATATCTTTATCTCCATCATTATCTTCGTCAAACATCAATATAGATGACCCTCCATCTACTCCTCCAATTAAACCATATAAGCAAGAATCAGGCAATGGAGCTAGTTCGGCACATCCGGTAAATCCAGATAAATAAGCTCCTCCCAAACAAGTGTTTTCCAAATTATAAATCAAACTATCATTTCCAAAACCCAAATCAACAGACTGATTTTCATAAAGAAAAATATATCCTTCACCGTATCCCGAAGTGATAAAATCAAGGTCTCCGTCGTCATCAATATCCGTCAACTCCGGGTAGCTTTCTGTAGCCATATAAAGTGGCTCAGTAGTTCCAGCACTCAGTTGAGCATAGATGAGGTTCTGATCATTATTATAAAAATTAAATCGTTCAAATTTTAAAACATCGTCTTCATAATAACCTTCATAAACCTGAACACCGCCAATCCCAGGCACATCGCTATATGCAAAAATATCTGTAGCGCCATCATCATTAAAATCTCTGAGGAGCACCCAATGTTCTAATGTAGGGAAGAGCTTAGCATACTGAGCTGCGTAAATATAATCTGTTTGGTTGGCCGTTCCTTCATTGATGTATGACAGTACCACATTTCCAGTGCGATCAAATACGAATAAATCTTGTATTCCATCATTATTAAAATCCGCTTCACCAAATTGAGGAGCATTCAGACCCCCTACGAGAGGGTTACGTAAGAGATTGCCATTGACAGTGATGTCAACATTAAGCAAGTCCAATTCATCTGACTGAGCATTTAGTGTATTGCTATTTAAAAAAATAAAAAGTATTAGTGAAGAAAAAGTAATAACTTTCATAGTTTTATTTATTGGTTCTTTGACAAATAAAAATAACAATTTTCTTACAAAACAATGGATTTAAAATACTTAATTCAACTTCTGTCACTAGTACGGCTTATAATTCTGTATTTCAAATCATGGATTCCAAAAACAGTCTCGATTGTAATTTTTTTTACTTTCTTTTCACCTAGCACAACTAACTCATTATCAACACCTAGCACCAGTTCTTATTTTAAATTTTCTGCAAAATGTCATTTTCATTTATGGAATTTTCACAAAAATGACTCTTACTAGTGTAGAAGTTATTTAAAAAGCTTCGATATAATTCACTTTGAGTCTATGAGGAAGTGGGAAGTTTCACTTCCAACAATTTTATACGCTCCATTCATTTTTAGTCAAAACAAAAGCGCAGATAATATGCTAGTAAAAACTTACGCCAGTGCCGTCCAAGGTGTGGATGCACGAACGATTACTGTAGAAGTAAATGCCGGAGGCCTTGTTCAGGAAGGAAAGAATTTTTATCACTTAGTAGGACTACCCGATGCAGCAGTACGTGAGGGATGGGACCGAATCAGTACTGCTGTAAAAAATGTGGGCTTGAAACTTCCACGTTTGAAACTGGTAGTCAACATGGCACCAGCAGATGTTCGAAAAGAAGGCTCCTCCTATGACCTACCCATTGCAATCGGGTTGTTGGCGAGTACCGACAAAATGAAGCGACACAAAATTCACAACTATGTGATGATGGGCGAACTTTCACTTGATGGTGGCTTGCGACCGATTAAAGGAGCCCTTCCTATTGCCATTCAAGCAAAGAAAGAAAATTTTAAAGGTCTGATTTTACCCAAAGCAAATGCAAAAGAAGCTGCCATCGTTGCAGGGCTGGAAGTATATGGTGTAGAGAACATAAGTGATGCCGTTGACTTCCTCAATGACGATGTTGAACTCCAACCTATTGTGCAAAACACACGAGAAATTTTTGCCAACAATAAGACGCAGTATGACATTGACTTCTCAGATGTAAAAGGTCAGGAGAATATTAAACGTGCTTTGGAGTTGGCCGCAGCGGGTGGCCATAATGTGATTCTAATTGGCCCTCCAGGATCTGGGAAGACGATGTTGGCGCGGCGAATGCCTACTATTTTGCCTCCTTTGAATTTGCGAGAAGCACTGGACACTACGAAGATTCATTCGGTGGCGGGAATGCTGACGGCAGATGCTTCATTGGTAACCAATCGCCCGTTTCGATCGCCACACCATACGATCAGTGATGTGGCCTTGGTAGGTGGCGGCTCTAATCCGCAGCCAGGAGAAATTTCATTGGCACACAACGGCGTTTTGTTTTTGGATGAGTTGCCAGAATTCAAACGTGCCGTACTAGAAGTTTTGCGACAACCGATGGAAGAGCGGAAGGTGACGATTTCGCGAGCTAAGATTACAGTGGACTATCCGGCTAGTTTTATGTTGGTCGCTTCTATGAATCCCTGTCCCTGTGGCTACTACAATCATCCGGATAAGGATTGTGTTTGCGGCCCTGGCATTGTAGCGCGCTATCTGAATAAGATTTCGGGTCCACTACTTGACCGGATTGATTTACATGTGGAGGTAACTCCAGTTTCATATGATGAGTTGTCCAGTCGGGTGAAGTCGCCGGAGGATAGTCAACGGATTGTGGAGCGAGTGATTCGAGCAAGGGAAATTCAGACGGAACGTTTTAAGGACATGAAGGATGTGAATTGTAATGCACAGATGCCTAGTCGGATGGTTCGGGAGGTTTGTGATTTAGATAAGAATGGTTTGGTTTTATTAAAGACTGCGATGGAGCGTTTGCAGCTTTCGGCGCGTGCTTATGACCGAATATTGAAGGTGGCTAGGACGGGAGCTGATTTGTCGGGGTCTGAGGCAATTCTGCATGAACATTTAGCGGAGGCTATTAACTACAGAAGTCTAGATCGAGAAGGCTGGGCTGGATGAGAAATCAATATTCAATGATTCAGCATTCAACGATTTATTATTTCAATCATGATACAAGGAAGGCAAATCTTGAATTCAGAATCGTTGAATTTTGAATTTCGACTTCTTTCGTAAAAGATCGAATATATTCAGCCTAGATAATAAATCAATATTCAACGATTCAGCATTCAACAATTCAATATTTCAATCGTGATACAAGGAAGACAAATTTTGAATTCAGAATCGTTGCATTTACTTATGCTCCGGATGCTAAGGATAATTTGATTGAGTATATAAAACGGCAAGAGGTGCATCATAGAGAAGGGAAGTCTTCATTGGAGGAGATGCGGGAATTGTTGGTGGAGAATGAGGTGGAGTTTGAGGAGCGGTACCTTGAGTGATCGCATTCTTCTTTTTGAGAGACTCAGCTTAGCAAATATTTTAACTTGGACCTTCTTTTTCATGAAGTAACACAATCTCATTAAAAACCGAACAGCCTAAGCCATTCGGTTTTCCATTTTACTTTTCAGTTTCAGTTTCAGTTTTATTCTCATCACATCCCTCCGGTCGCTCTCCAATCCCAGAAGACATAATCAACTCCTGCAATCGTTTCTCATAAAAATCAAGTAACAAGTTCGTAATGTTCAACTCAATTTCAATCCGACGATATTCTCCTCCCTTCTCTGATTTCGGATGTTCGTAAGCACCAATACTAATCGGTACTTCCATGAAACCAAGTTGTTGAGCAACTGTCCAAGCGCGAGCGATTCCCAGTTCCATATTGCTTTTTAGAGATCTAGTTATTTCACGACTTGTAACCTTATCCTCTACATCATCACCAAGAAAATGTGTAAAGGGCGTCCCTTCCGGAATGTCCAATGATTCTTTGTAGCGAGCGCCCTTAAAAGGATGTCCGTCTGTATGACCTTCCAAATAAATGAAAAATTTCTCTTTACAGCGCATGCTCTCTTCACAATACTTCTGCAACACTTCCCCATCTACCCAAGCTGCGATTTTTTTATAGTATTCGGGATCACCCATTTTTGCTAAATCAACTTCTTGACAAAGGTAGGTGGATATCACGTACTTTATTCCAATGTTGCCAAGCGGAGAGTAAACAACTTTGGTTTCACATGGTTGCTTATCGCTATTGAGCGCGCCTTGCATGACACCTGAAGACTGTGGCCCAAAGCGTTCGCGCTCTGCATGCGTTTCTTTACGTGCTTTAATCACTAATTCCATATAACGGCAGTGATATACCTTTCCGCGTAAGCGCAATACTCTGCAAGCCAATTCTTCGTCAAATTCCAATTCTTTTTCTTTTTGAAAATCATCGACTTTATCTAAGAGGCGTTCGCCTTCTCCGCAAGCATCGAAATGACCTTTTATCACCCATGACTTAACCTGAGCAATCGGATCACAATATGTTTCCACCAAATCAATTCCGTTTGGAATGGTGTCATTATTCTCAATAAATTCAGTCCAATGCTCATCAAGTGCTTCTATCTCTTTATGGTTATTTCTAGAGGCCATAAAAAGTTCTTCAAACTCACCCAGCGTTTCTTCGCTCAAATCAGGGTCTTGCTCTTTTACGATGTCGCCGATTCGCCCCAACATTACGACTCCACTATCGCAAAGGTGTACCATTCCTACCATCACATAAGCTTTGATACGATCTTCGATTTCACAATATTCGTAACCAAAATCAATTTCACCTTTTAAAGTGTTACTTGGTACAAACTCTTTCCATGATTTGTTCAAGACTGCAACATCACCATTGTATTTACCAACTTCTTCTTCCAGCCATGCTAATTTTTCTTTTACATCTTTGCCTAGTTTTGGATTACTAGCAGATCGTAGTTTGACGATCCTCTTAAGCATCTTATCTCCTTTCTTACATATATCTGTTGCTCCAATTAGAATCGCTGCTTTAATGCTTGGTACTGGATTACATTTAATCAATGGAATCTTATCTTCAAATCCGGGAGACTCATCCGTTTTCATAAACTCCGCCCAAGCTTTATCCAATTTTGGAAGTACTTCATAAAGTGACTTCATTTTGTCCACTTCTTTTTTCAATCCTTCTACGTCATCTATTTTTAGAGAAGTACGTTCTGCTAAAGCGAGTACTCTTTTTTCAAAAATCTCTTTTGCCTTAGCTTCGTCGCCATTGCAATAGTGTGCTGCGACCATCATATAGTTCGTTTTTGCAAGCGTACCTTTTTCACAAACGCGGAGAGCATCTGCTTGCGCTTCCAGTTCTTCCAAACTTACATCTCGCTTGCGCAAAAAACGTTTCCAAAGTTTGTCTATACCATGATAGGCTTTGATCTTTAGGTCAAGGTCTTCATACTTTTCTTTGAATCCTGGAATGGTTTTGTATTTCGTTTCTCCCACTGAGGCCACATCTTCCATTCTCTTTTGAGCGGATCGTAAATCACCGCTACAGAAATTAGTGTTGGCATACATCAGCGCCCATTTCGCAAAATCAATGGGTTGATCTAATGGTGGCTTGGTTAGTTTGGAAATATTGGAAGTTTTTTCGTTTGCCAAAAATTCCTTCCAGGTGTCTTCAAAGTTGACAAACTGGGCAGTAGCACTAGAAAAAGTAAAAGCTAGGCATACCGTTAAGGAGAAGATGAAGCGGATATTTAGTCTCATGATAATCGTTTGTGATTGGTTTGTCGACAAAAATAGTATGTTTTGAAGTTCTTTTATAAAAGAACGAAATAAAGTATTCTTTGTGTGGACTAATTTTGTTAATTATTTTGTAAAAATTGGAGCTATACAGCCTGAATAATAAATATACCCTAACTTACTAGCACTCGATCTCGATCGAAACACATAATGATATAGGTTCATAGCTTGCTCGTCTATCGTAAACAAACGCAATGAGTCCACATAGTCAATTTGCTAATGCAAATACTTAGAACACCTATTTTTTTTGCAAACGCTTAGCTAAAAGGAATCATTGGGCTTGTCTGGGGCCAAACAGGTCCCAGAGTAGAAGACTCCTTCCTAATCTGTGAGCCCGGTATACTCAATGATCTATAAATTTATTACCTTCAATAATTCTATCATTACAATTCTTACGACATGAGTCTCCCTACTAAAGCTGAAGCAAAAATCTTATTAGAAAAGCACGTACAAAACGACTACCAGCGACATCACGCCCTCATGGTCGGTACCGCTACCGAGGCTTATGCAGCCATTCACAATGCTGACCCCTTACTCTACTTCATGACCGGATATCTACATGACCTCGATTACGATGAGCATCCGGAAGCACACCCTGGCCCTTCATTGGCTTGGTTTAAAGAATGGGACTATCCCGACGATTTGATTCACGCGGTTGAAGCACATGCTTTTGGATTCAATGGATTTACTACTGAGCCTGCGACACCACTCGCCGCGGCACTTATGGCCTGTGATGAGATCAGTGGGATATTTTATGCCTATCAAAAATTAAACCCAATTCCATTTGGGGAGATGAAAGTGAAGTCGATTAAAAAACGATTGAAGGAAAAATCATTTGCGGCGGGTATACATCGAGATACCATATACATGGGTGTCGAAAAATTGGGCGTGACGATTGATGAGCATGTCACTACTTTGATTGGAGCGTTTAATGTTTTATAGAGACCGCTAATCTAAGTGAGAAGTTGACTAAGATGTTTATTTAAAATCAAGAGTTAATACAACAATTTTTTACCTTAACCAATATTTCAAACTCACCGCTCCATAATAATTTCGGGGCATACCCGGATAATAGTACCTCGGCGCATTTCCTCCAAAGCTACCTGCGTTGATCAAAATCATGGATGCATATTTTTCGTTTAGTAAATTTTGAATCCCAAAGGATACATCTAAACCTAGGTCTCGCAAAATTTCTTTTGCATAGCCCACTTTCAAATTCACAACTTGATAAGCATCGGAATAAATGGAATTGTCGTCACGCATGGGAAAAGCATCTACGTATTTGTAATTGATGTTGCCATAAAGACCAAAATCCATTTGTGCTTCAAGACCTATGTTAAAATTATGCGGCGCAGTGCCGGTGAGCTCGTTGCCCGAATAGTCATTATCCTCATTTTTAAAATCAATGAACTTATAATCAGAGTAAGTATAGGTTGAAAAAAAGTTGGCGCTACCGCTTCTCCATTCCAAAGGGTACCCCAGATAGAGTTCCAATCCACTGTGGCGAGTCTTGCCTGCATTCACACCAACAAATTGGTCGGGCCCGATTCGCTCTGCAACCAAGAGGTCACGGATCTCCATCGTGTAAGCAGTGATTTCATAAGCAAATCTATAGTTAATTTTTCCGCGACTTCCAAGTTCAAAATTCCAACCTTGCTCCGGTTGAATATCAGGATTGATCGCACCATCCGGAGTAAGTGTTTCTGAAAATGAAGGTGGCGAAAAACCATGACTCACTGTCGCAAAAAGCGAGAGATTGTACATGATTTCATAATTCAAACCAAGCTGAGGTGACAGCACCGGATCGAAACTATAATCCCCCGATAGATCAATACTATCAGCGAATAAATCATTATATTGATAGCTCGTACTATTGAAATTCAAACCTGCCAATAAATTTAATTCTTCTGTTATTTTTTTATAATACTGAGCAAAGACATTGTAATAATTCCGTTTTTCATTATTGTCACTAAGTGCATTTCCTTGTTCACCGTCATTCGTCACATAGGTTTGCCAATCATACTTTTCGCGAAACCCTTCAAATCCAATCGAGAACATTGGGAATAAAGGACTTTGATTGTTTGAGTAAAGATCAAAACTTGTTCGAAGTCCCAATACGCTGCTTTCTTCTTCCAAAATATTAAATGGTCTTGATTCATAAGCGTTTCTAAACCGTGCGAATACACTTGTTTTATTTTCCAAAGTCAAGTCATCAATTTTTGCTATTTGTGTTTTATTTGAAACACCAAACATCGTTTTCTTTCCATCTTCAAAACCTTTCACATTTCCCCAAGTGAATGCTGCTTTGGTAGGGTCATTGTCATAATCTTCTCGATTGAGTGAACTGGGAATAAAGGCTTTCAGTTGCGTATGGTTAATCAAGAGAGAGGTTTCATTGTTATTTTTCTTTACTTTTCCAAGTAATGTAAGCCCCTCTCGGTCGTATTCGTTATTATCTCGATAAGCATCGTTGTGGGTTTTATTATAATTAACTTTTAGATTTAGTGTTTCTTTTTTATTTGAAAAATCAATGGTACTCGCATTTCTAAATAAACCGTAAGATCCCATCGTAAATTTAGTCGATAAAGAACTAACTGAATAATAAGGATTTGTTTTCAGATGAATCATTCCACCAAGGCCAGCTCCATAAATACTTGCCGTTGGGCCTTTCCAGATTTCAAGCTTTTGGAGTAAACTCAAATCGATATCTTCAATCGTCGTTTCACCATCACCAGTTGTAAGTGGAATGTCGTCGAGGTAAGCTCTGATTTTTGTAGTAGAAAAAGGCGAGCGATTGCCAATCCCGCGAATCGTAATTCGGTTGGTGTTCAAGGCGCCACTATGCATGTATACCCCAGATGCGCGATTGAGTGCAGGCGCGATGCTGAGGTCATTATCTCTTTGCAATTGTCGCGTATTCAATTTCATGAAAGGCACTGGCATGGTGAGGTGGATTGGAGCGTAGTCGACTACTGTAGGAGTCTCACATATGACAAGCCCCTCTCCACCTATATCTAAACAAGCATCAACAAATTCAATCGAATCAATCAGCATGCTTTTTTCTGTATATCCTACATAACTAAAGTTAATAGATACTGGAAATTGAGAAATCTTTAATGAAAATTTTCCATCATAATCAGTAACTGTCCCATTGTTTGTTCCTTCAATATAAATCGATGCGCCAATCAGCCCTTCATCTGTATCACATTCTTTCAATACTCCTTTAATCACAGCTTGGCCATTCGTCAATGTAAAACAAAAAATGAACACTACAAATACTAAAACTTGCTTCATTACACTTATTTTGATTTCTTGAAAACTCCAGATTCAAAGCTCACTATTTCTTCACCACCGGCAATCGAACCGCCGAAGGATACTCTGCCGAGTGATGCACTTTGTTCCGAGCAATCACCGCCTCTTTTTCATTATAATTCTCACCTCCTGTGTTTAAGTTTCGATCAAAACGTGGAAAATTAGAACTCGAAATTTCTACTCGAATCTGATGCCCCTTCTTAAAATAATTACTCGTCGACATTGGGCTCATTTCCACCTTATACACTTTTCCATTTTCCATAAATACTTCTTTGTCATAACCTTCCCGATAACGAACACGCTGGATCGTTTCATCCAAATTATAAGCACTACCATCTGGATGCACATCAATCAACTTAATCGTAAAGTCCGTATCCTTTGCATCTGATGAAACATAAAGTGTCGTTTCTATAAAACCAGAAACTTCCACTCCTTCCGTCAATGGCTCTGTTGAGTATACCAAAATATCATGGCGTGTTTCCATCCCCTGTTGATCAAAAGAACCGCCTTGCACCGCGTTGCCCGTACAACAAACATTGCCGCCATACGAAGGCACTGGATTTAAGGGGTTGTAGACAAACTCATCTGCCATGTCTTTTGTATCTACCTTATCGATTATCAACTTTCCATCACCATACAAACTATTCGCACGTCCTTGACTCGACAAGTTAAAGGTTGTCATCTCAGTATTCGCTGGTGGCCATACATCAGCACTTTGCCACTTATTGCTACCCATCGTGTAAAACTGGACACGTGGTGTTTTCTCTTTAAAATTGTTCTTTTCGCCTTTTAGCTGATAGTCAAACCAATCGTAAATTTGTTCTTCATAATTCAAGCGTGCATCTCCAACATCAAGATCACCCACCATCGTATGCTCAGTGGCACGAGTAAATCGACAATGTAAGGTTGGAGCAATAATTAAATATTGATCGTCTGCGACATCCTTGTATCTAGCATTATTTCGAATGTGATTAAATAGCTCAATATTAGGCCCAGAAGAAACATCAAACCAAGACACAAACCAAAAGCTCGGTACACCAAAATCCATTTCCTCATGATATAAGCCACCTTCATACCAGATCTTATCATTTGGCTTTCGTTTGATCATTTGGTCATAAATACCTTTTGTTCCATTTACATTTTTGAGGAGCTCACTCACCGGTAAATGTCCGAACATTTCTGCCCAGTCAACTTTTGGTGCTTCAGACGCCAGGTCATAAAAACGAGAAATACGATTCAAGTCTTCCTGTGTTGCTCCCTTGGGAACTCGTGGTCGAAATTCATCATTTTGTACAGAATACAACCAAGAAATAAATAACATTTGCGTAGCGCCACCTCGGTACCAATTACCTTGTTCGTGAAAGCGCCCCACTTTTCCAACTCCTGCACCGTAGCCCTGTGGCGCCATGGCAGCATGTGCTGGATGGTCTAGTGCTGCGATTGCCATTTGCCATTCTGCTGTAGAGGAACAACCTAGCGTTCCTATCTTCCCATTACTCCAAGTTTGATCCGCCATCCAAGTAAAAGCATCGTAACCATCTGATTTGGGTAAGCCCAAAATATCCCACTTACCTTCTGAAAAGTAGCGTCCGCGTTCGTTTTGCACAACATAAGCATAACCTCTCTTCACCGCTTCATAGGCCCTTTGTTTGGTTCGCTTTTTTTCTTCTCCATCACCCCATGAATTAAAATTATAAGGTGTTCTGGAAAAAATAATTGGCACTGGCTTATCTGTTTTTGGGCGATAGACATTCGTGCAAAGTCGGGTGCCATCTGACATTGCAACCATTATTTTTTCATCGACCACTGCGATGTCTTCTAAGTTTTTAGATATTTCAACTTGTGCTATCAGGTTAGTTGTAATGAGATTAATCGTAAACAATAGAATTAGATAAAGATATTTTATGTTTTTCATTGGAAGTTGATTTATAGAAATGGGTTTACTTAACTATTCGGTAAAATACAACTTTTTAAACACCATAGATATATCAAACTCTATAAGTATTACACAAACCATCATCAAAACATGAATCCCGTTTTGCCAAAAATTTTACAAATCAAAAAATTCAGTGTCCTAAATAAATAATCTACCGCAATATTGATAAAGATTATTTGGTTGTGGATTACGAAGCTAGTAACAACAAAGATGATTCGAAACTGCCTATTCTTCTTAACGGGTCTCCTATGCCTTGCAGCAACAGAGCCTAAAAAATATCACGCTGAAATCAAATCAGCGGACCAATTTCTATCTGCACATCAACAAGATATAAACGATATTACTATTCGTTTTCATTCCCCAAAAAGTGAAGTGATGGCCATTGTTTATCCTGAGCTTTTACGTTACAATTTGTTTCGCGATTTTTTGGAAACGGCTTTACTAGAAGAGCTTTATGTCAAAGGTGGCGTTTCAATCGCAGACTTCTCCATTGGTCCATTCCAGATGAAACCATCTTTTGTGGAGGATTTAGAATTTCACATTGAACATATTCCAGCTTTGCAAAACGAGTTTGGTTTCATTGCAACATACCAATCTCTCAACGAAAATCACATTCGAAATGAACGTTTGAAACGACTAAAATCTTTTGAATGGCAGATATACTATGCTTATTGTTATTACGCTATTGCACAAGATTGCTATGCTGGTTTAACATTTAAAAACAAGTCAGACCAGATCGCATTTTTTGCCACAGCTTACAACTTTGGATTCAACCGAGCTATCGACGATATCAATTCATGGATTACAGTGAAAGCTTTTCCTTACGGAAAAAAAGTACCTATGGACCAGCTCAGCTACCATTCCCTAAGTCTTCATTATTTTCATAGATGTATACCTTAGTGAGTTGACCTTTCGTGTGGTCAACTCACTTATTTAAAATCAACAACATGTCTAAAAAAACAAACCTTATCTTGCTTGCTGTTTGCATGGTAAGCCTTTTTATTACTTGCAAAAATACAGACGAAATTACAATCACCCCTTTTGTAAATCCACCGATTCCAGGACTTGACCCTGAGTATACGACCTTTGAATTTGACACGGATCGAGATACCATTTTTCAATTTACAACAGGTACCACCATTCGCATTCCAGCTCAAGCTTTTCGCTATAGAGATGGGACTTTAGCTACAGGAAAAGTAGAAGTACAGTATCGTGAATTTCATGATGTTTCCAGCGTTTATCTTGCAGGAATACCAATGGACTATCAGCAAAATGGACAGAGTCATTCTTTCCAAACAGCTGGTTCTTTCGATCTTCGAGCCAATGATAAAGAACGCAGTCTCCAAGTCGATCCAAATAAAAATATAGGTGTCAGAATGGCTTCCTTTGAGTCAGCAGATGACTACAATTTTTATTACCTCAATGAAGATGCAAGGCAATGGGATAGTGTGGGTTTTACCAAACCAGAAATAAACATAAAAAAGAAAAAACTCAAAAAGAAAATCAATCGAATGAAGCCTAGTCTTGCATTTCCTTTGAATCGCAAATACTTTTCATTTAACTATAATGCCATTCTCGATTTCTACCTCAACAACGATGTCAAAAAGGCGAATCATGCTTACATGAAAAATAAACTAAAAGCTTATGGCCTTGGTTGGGAAAATATTGAAACTCGAACCGCCCTACCAATTGGTGATCGTAGAGAATGGGCCAGTATGATTGTCTGGAAAAATTTATCAAAAAAATCATTCCCCAAATGGACAGAAAATCTATATGCCGATGTTGAACTCATCCAAAACAAAACCTATCAACTCACCATTACCTCCAAGGACAGCAGTCAGATTTTTCAGACTAAACTTTTATTCGTCATGACGCTCAAGGAACTCTTTGCTTTCTCTCCCGAACATTGGCGCAATAACTATGAGGACATTATGGCAAAAATACAAACTGAACGAGAACGCATGGAACTCATGGCTGATGTTTATCGCGATTTTGAAGTTCGAAATGTAGGCATTCACAATTGGGATCGTATTTTAAAAATGGAGGACAGAATTGAGCTTGCTGCCAATTTTACTTTTGAGCAAACGACTCATGAAGGGCTGTCTGAACCTGAAGTGTTTTTCATTCCGGGTGACAACAAATCGATCATGCGATACCCCAAGGCAAAGTGGAATCGGGTTCCGCTTGCACCTGATGAAGCTGGTCGCTTTTTTAGTTTGCTTCCAGGGAAGAAAGTTGCCGTTTTTTCAGCTGCCAATTATTCCAAATTAGACTTTGATGCTTTACAGAAAAAACCGAATTATACATTTGAAATGTTGACGGTGGCAGAAGTGATTGATTCTGAGGCGAAGTTTCGGGAGCTGGTGGGGATGTAGGTAGGAGTCGGAAAGTCGAAGTACGAAGGCGGAAGTTTTACACGAGCGTAAATCAGTGATTTAGGGAGGGAGATTCAGTACTTATGAGAGCATATTTTTTAGTTGCCCTCCTGAGCGAAATCGAAGGATGAGGAGTAAGGGTTTATAGAACTCCATCGTCATTGCGTAAATAGAATCATGGCTATAAGTCGAGAAGTATTCATCTGATTGGATCTATACTTCTCGACTTCCCTTGGGATGACAAGTCATCCAATTTACTCGTTTATCAAATCGCACTAATATCCCAGTTCCCTTTTCCAATCTCCTCCAGATTCTTTTGAAGCTTGGCATCAATCACTGCTTTCTCAGATGCAACTTTCGCTTGTGAGCGATAAACTTCAACTTCAGTATTCACTTTCAGGTTATTTTTGACAGCATTGGAAAGCAAGGTATTATTTTCCAAGTTGGCCATTTTAAAAATGTGTTCGTGCTCATGCAAAAGAAAGTCGTATGGGCTTCGGTGAGAAATTAGCTTGACCATAATTGGGGCAGTTTCTACTGCGATGAAAAGTAGCATTATAAAGATGTTGGCTAGCAAAATGGCTTCACTCCTTTTACCTAAGCGGTCAAGGGCATCCATTCGTGCAGCTAAGCCCCCGTAAGCGCTACGCTTGAGGGAAGTGATTTCTGCTTGAACTTTAGTTTCTAACTCGCTAATGTTTTTTTCCTTCTCTGCTATCTGTGGGATATGCGATGCCAGTATGGCATTCAACTCAGATTGCGCCTTGTCGGCTTCATCTTTTTTAGCGCGATAGATCGGCCCCATATTTCTTTTTTGGGAACCGCCAGTTCCGTCTGCTTCTTTGACTGCTTCTTGTGCTAACTGATCCCTCACTGCGGTTTTAGTTTCAATTTCCGACTTTAATGTTTTGACTGCACCTTGACTTGAAATAATGTCTGCTGTATAGCGATCCTTTACGCGGTCTTCCTGTGTTTTCAGAACTTCTTGTTCCATCACAATTAATTCTGCATTAATTTCCTTTTGAAAAATTTTCAATTCCAATGGCTTAGAAATAACCAAGGCTAATAAGACAGCTAATGCTAAACGCGGAAATGCTACTAAAAAGTCGCGTCCAAAAGAACCTTGACTTTTCATACTAGACACAATGTATCGGTCTAAGTTAAAAATCATCATCCCCCAAAGCACACCAAATGCAATAGCGGCTAACCAAGAATCAAAAACCGTATACAAGGCATAACCTGCCGAGCAAAAGGCTAGCATTCCCGTAAAGAAAATGGTGGCTCCAATACCTAGATACTTATTTTCGTCGGAAGGACACTTTTCGAGAATCTTTAGGTCAATGCCGGAGCAAAACAAAAAGAATTTTTTGAATGGACTCATTGATTTATTTTTTTGATGAATTAGATTAATTTTAATAACTATCCATCATTTCCTAAAGACTCTTTGGTGCTAGACAGAATGCCTGCAGCAATTATCTTCGAAATTAGGCGCATTAAAATGGAAACGACATTTTTTTAGATAAACGGAAGACAAGAGGCGACAAAGTCGCAAGTTTCAGTTAGAGTGGCAGTTCCATTAGCAATACGCTATGGCTTGACACCCTTGAATTCCAAAATTTTGCTTTCAGCCTATGACTGACATTTTTTTGTCAAGTTTCACACAACTAGGCCATATAGGGAGATCAACGAAAACATATGTACTTATACTTCCGTATATTGGTTGTGCGTTTAAATAAGAATGCATTAAAAAATTTATGAAAATAATTTTCAAAAAAATCCAGCTCCTCTTGTCAACCATGCTACTATTGAGTCTTTTGCTTTGCATAAGCGCTTGTGAGAAAAACAGCAATCCTGGCACTATTTCCTTAGGGAGCGAGCTATGCCTTGCTACATTACATCACGAAAGAGGATTAACCGAAATTACCGTTTACATCAAATTCAACGCAGCAGAATTCCCTGGTTATGATGACCTAAGTGTCTTTGATGACTCTGCCGTCTCCGATGAATTTGCAGAGGCTTGCTTTGACAAAATACCTCCTGGAGAACATTGGTGTATTGGTATCGGCCATGACGAATTACTTGACGAGCCCGTTCGTGGAAGTGTTCGTTATGAAATATTGAGAAATGGCTTACCTCAGGATACGGTGATACTTGTTAGTGAGTATTGAGCAGCTAGAGCTAGAAGAGATGGGAAGCCCTCCATTAACGCGGGCTCCACGACCGAGTGAACTTCCAACCTCCCAGCTACATCTCACGAATCACTTCACCAAAGTAACATCCCCTTTCAAAATTCGCTCTCGCTCATCCACCACGTAGCTAACAAACCAAACATAAACACCAGTTCCATAGCCTTCGTTTTGCTGAAAACCATTCCAACCACTTTCAATATCATCTGATTCAAATACTTGAGCTCCCCACCGATCAAACACTTTCATTTTATAATCGTTTAGTGGGCAATTGGAATAGGCTCGAAAAACGTCATTGATACCATCATCATTTGGACTAAAAGCATTTGGAACGTAGACATTGAAAACTGGAAGTACTTCTATCAATTGCATGACAGAATCTTCGCAACCATACTGATCCGTTACAAACAACTCTACTTCATATGTACCTGCTGTTTCAAATTGCCAAATTGGATTTTCTTCGCCTAGCCATTCATCTCCCATATTCCAGTCCCAAGCAACTGAGCGTTCTGATAAGTTTTCAAATTGTATCTCTTCTTTCTTATTAACGGGGTCGGGCATATAAGCAAAGTCTGCGACTGGAGGTTCTTCAGCGGTTACCCATTCCGGATAATCAAAATTATAGACGCAGCCTTGTGGTGAAACGACTTCTAATTCCAAATTATAAACACCCACATCTTCATAAAGATGATTGACATCAAATGTGTTTACCGTATCCCCATCTCCTAAATCCCAAGTCACTTCATAGTTTGCGTCAAGTAGATCTGACAAATAATTAAAGTCTAATGTTACAGGTGCACAATTGGAAAACATAGGCGGTGCATCCAAAACCAAATCAGTTTCGGGCAACCAAGCAACTTCTTCCAAAAAAGTATAAGTACAACCATAAATATCAATAATCGAAAGACTCACCGGATACGTTCCTAGCGCTGCATACTGATGTGATGGAAGTGGTTCCTGACTTGTCGCTCCATCTCCAAAGTTCCAGGACCAAGACACAATCGTTGCCTCCGAGGCAGTATTCACAGGGATAAAATAAACTGGTCCCTCATGACATGGATCATATTGCTGATCAATATTTACTTCTACCCCAGGAAAGGCCGTGATAGTCAAAAAGGCAGTATCAGAATTACATGGATCTCCAGGATTTAAAATCATCATTCCTTCATAAGTTCCCTCACCCGCTAGCTGCACAGAGAGGTCTGCGTTAGTGGAAGTTACAGGTGAAATTCCCAGTGTTGTAAATTGCCATAAATAGGTGTCAATGTTCGCGGGGTCGGTACTTTCATTGAATAGATCCAGCGACAGTGTTCCACAAGCTTTGTACAAAAAATGTTTACCATCCGTGGTGATTCCATCTAAATCTGCATCTAGCGAATAGGAAGGATCAGAATTCCAATTGATCTGCTGCTGAAAAGTATGCGTACAGTTGTTGAGATCGACTATAGTCAAAACAACTTGGTATATTCCAAGCGAGGTGTATTGATGTTGGGGCGAAGCTTCGGTCGCGGAAGTTCCGTCTCCAAAATCCCAAGACCAAGATGATATGTTGTCAAGAGGTGTTGTTGTACTTGGTGTAAATTGAACTGGCCCAGCTCCGCAGGGATTGTAGTCATAGCTTATGTTCATTTCAATGTTTGGATAAGCATGTATGGTAACAAATGCGGTGTCGGTACAAGAGCTTCCTGGATTAAGAATCATCCAACCTTGGTAGGTTCCGGGTGCTGCCAATTGCACGCTTAGATCTGCATTAGTAGAAGTTGATGGACTAACACCGACTGTTGTGAATTGCCATTGATAGGCACTAATGTTTTGCAGGTCAAAACTTTCATTAATCAAATTCATTTCCAGACCTCCACAAGTTTCATAAACAAAGTTTATCCCGTCAGAACTCTGTCCATCCAATTCAGCATTTACGGTATAATTACAAAGAGTTACGTTGAATTGAAAATCTCGTTGAGTTAAGCTAATCAACTCGCCATCTCGAAATTCTTTGACACAAACCCCTACTACGTATTGCCCGATATTTTGGGGCGTTCCTGTTATCATTCCGGTAACAGGGTCAATGCTTACCATTGGATTTCCTCCTAATGGATTCATGGCACTATAGGTAGGCATGATAAAGTCTACTGACTCGTAAGGTGGGTAGGCATCTGGTGAAGGAGCCAGATCATCTACTGTTCCTCCTTTAAGCGGTGCACAGAATTCATAAACCAGTGAATCGCTTTCTGGATCGGTGGCACTATGATCGTACTGTATAGGTTGATTGACACAAATTACGATAGGTGGATAGTCATTAAAATAGGGACTATTGTTACAACTGTTTTGTGCTTTCGGTGTAATCTCCAATGTAAAGGTAGCTCCTGTCACCTCTGGATCAATGATGTTGCTTATTGTTTCATTTCGGCAACAACGTTGATAGCTAATGTGATAGCTCTCCGAACTAGCTGGCAGATCAATATCAAAAACATAAACGCCTTCTTCCACGCAAAGGTTGGGTACATTGGACAAGCATTGGTTACTTACACTTTCATCCAATGGTGTGATTACCGGAGGGGCAAGAACGACACTTTCAAAAGGGAATTGTGAATCACCGTTGTAAACAGTCACTTGGCCAATAAGAGCAAATGGTTGGGAATCAAATAATGCGCCTCCCCCGTTGCAATCTCGATACATTTTAACGGTAATCGTGTAGCTGCTATTCCCGTTACAAACATAGCTCATTTCACCTCCAATGATGTGAGCTGCATTGACAGAAAAGGAGGCGATACAAAAGAGTAAAAAGGTAAAAAATTTTAGTAGTGTTAAACTTGTTTTTTTGATTTGATTTTTTCTCTGAATTGTTTTTCTAAGTTGCATTTTTTCGGCTTTTGATATAGACATTTATGGAATTAAAATGTGAATTAGAATGCGCTGTAGCTTAACTTTCTTGAATTCTAAATTTGTTCCATGCTAACCTTTATTATTAGATAGCATAGGAACATCACCTTACCTTCGAATCTATGTCGATGTAATTAAAAATTTGTTGTCGAAAAATGCTCAATGGGATTGACCGTACGGACTAAGGTATTATGTACCATAGTTGACGCATCAGTCAGCAAAACTTGCTTATGATTTTATGATTTTTTTAATGTACTTTCAATGCTGACAAAAGTCTTGAATTGTTTTGTACATTTTGTAGATAGGTTGTGAAAAGCTTTTTTGGCCGTTCATAAATCAAACGATATTTTGTTAAATATATTTTATTGAATTTTGTTTTCACCTTTGCAGAAATGCTTGAGTGAATGATTTTTTTTCAAAGGTCCACTGTTCATTTTTTCAAAAGCATTGGTTCCTTCTAGCTTTCTCTATTATTTTCTTTTGCTTAAACAACAGAAAAAATGTTTAAAGAAAAATCTGTCAAATAAAACTATCCTCCTGCAATTCTGGAAAACCCCCAAGCAAGTCGAGAAAAGTTATCCACATCCCTTGTAGAATTTTAAGTTTGGCTTTTACAGCAAAAATATTTTTCTATCTTTGGTCCACTGAAGAATTAAATCTTGAGTAAGGGGTTTTAAATATCTAATTCTTTAAAACTCTGGGAAAGACAATTATCCCTCCCGCTTCGAAACACTAATAGTTTTTTTTACAAACGTACTATTTCCAACACCCTACTAAAGCTGTTATCAATGGCTACTACAATTATATCCTACAACGTTAACGGTATCCGTGCAGCGTCGAAGAAGGGTCTGACCGATTGGTTGGCTCCACACAAGTTTGACATTCTTTGTTTTCAGGAAGTGAAGGCAACGAAAGAACAGGCGCCGCTCGAACTTTTCGAAGAGCTTGGCTACAAAGCTTGCCATTGGCATGATGCTGAGAAGAAAGGCTATAGCGGAGTTGCTACTTTTTCTAAAAAAGAACCCGACAATGTTGTCATTGGCTGCGGTATCGAAAAGTATGATCGTGAAGGTCGAATTCTTCGTACCGATTTTGGAGACTGGACTTTACTTAACTGCTATTTTCCTTCTGGTTCTAGTGGTGAAGAACGACAGGCTTTTAAAATTGATTTTTTGGATGACTTCTATAAGTGGATTGAAGAGCTGAAAAAAGAACGTCCGAAATTAATCATCGTTGGTGATTACAATATTGCTCATACTGAGATGGATATTCATAATCCTAAAAGCAATAAGAAAACCTCTGGTTTCTTACCTGAAGAACGCGAGTGGATGAGCAAATGGCTAGACAGTGGTTTTACTGATGCCTTTCGACATCTCAATCCTGAGATGGAACAATATAGTTGGTGGAGTTACCGTGCGAACTCCCGCGCAAATAATAAAGGTTGGCGTATTGATTATCAATCGGTGAGCGACAATATGAAAGATAAAATTAAAGATGCTTATCAAATTAATGATGCGAAGCATTCGGATCATTGTCCTGTCTTTTTGGAGATTGGGATTTAGGAAGGCTTGGAAGTTGGAGGTGAGAAGCTCCCACTGACGCGAAGCTCCGCGGTCGAGTGTACCACCAACTTCCCACCTCCAACTTCTCTCAGTGAGTAGCCAAATAATCGCTACGCACACCATTCAGCAATTCAATCAGACGCATTCTTTCTTTTTGTAAATGCTCAATAACGTCTTCCCCCGATTCGCAAAAATAATGACGCTTCCATTCAGCTCTCACATTTTTGTAAAAATCCAAATACACCAAGCTAAACTTTCCGATCAATGGTAACGAAATCAGATACAACAAACTGGTTTCCCAAGCACCAACAAAATAATAAACACCCATCGTTTGAACAGCATAGCAAATAATGCAAAACAAAACACCAAACGACAAGAGCAAGGAACCTTTAAAGTCAGGACGACTTGCACTTATATTGGTCAGTTTCTTTGATAAAAATAAAGCTATTCCATGATTGACAAATCCAAAGAGAAATATCGGAAAAGTCATAACAAGAAAAATAACATTGGAGGCCATGAAATGTCGTTCTTCGTTTTTATTGGGTCGTAACCAACTATCTTCCACTCCATAATTAAGCAACATCTTTCGATAGTGTTCAACATGTAGCGTGAGATGCTTCAATCTGAAGGGTGCATAAAAATTAAAGTATTGTGCCGCAGCAATCAACTCTTTTCTTACATTGAAAACTCTTCGTTGATCTTTTTGACAAATAAAATCCTCTTTCAAAAGTTCCTCTTCGTAAATTGATTTTACCGAGTTAACCACATATTCTAATTCGATTTCAGGTATATCTAAAGTCAGGCGTTCCAATTCATTGGTCACCTCATCAGTAAGTGCCTGCACCGTTGCTCTTTCATTTTCTGCAAAAGCTTTTTGATACATTGATACATCAATCGGAGTTCCAAAGTTAACCGTTACTTCTGAACGAAATTGATGCGGATTAGTGTAGTTAATACCGATTGGAACTAGCAATGGCGCTTGATCACCCATATGAGCAGCCCCCAATGCAATGCGCGCAGCTCCCGTTTTTATTTCACTAAGCCGTGGACTTGTTTGACTAATCCCTTCCGGAAAAATCAGAATAGACTTTCCGTTCACCAATAAGTTTTGAAAGCTTTGAATCGCTTCTGGATTTTTCTTGGTCAAATCAGGAGTAAATTCCTTACGGTAAATTGGGTGCATGTTGAATTTGCTTAAAATCCAACGTTTCCAAGCTTTGTCAAAAGACTCCCCTCTTGAAACGAAGTTCAATTGTCGATCTATCTGAGTCCCAACCACTATAGCATCCATGAAGGCACTTTGATGGTTGGCAACAAACAATACAGGGCGATCTGCAGGAAGACTTTCTTCAAAATACACATTGATGTGTTTGAAATATTGCTTCAGGGCAAACTGGAAAATAACTAATAGCATTTGATAAAGCATGTGATTTCGTTTTGATTCTATCACAAGATGCGGGGAATCACTTGCCATTTGGGTGCGAAATGCGATACAAACACATTTGACTTTATCGAATGTTAATTATTACTCTTGTCGCGTCTTTCATTATAAGAAACCCCGTCTGCCCAGCCTGCCTAGTTCGCAAGATAGACCAGACAGCTGAAACGAATCGAATAACTGCGGAGTACAAGCGGAGAATTGTCACTCCGAGCGACGAAGAAGTCGAGGGGGTGACAACTTAGCCTTCAGCAAATAATACAACAAGCCCCTAACTGGATTTACCAATCAGGGGCTTGCAACAAAACCTAAAAAGAGGTTTTATAATTTTTCGATATCTTCTAA
>CAKZUK010000115.1 GCA_937921775.1 uncultured Saprospiraceae bacterium | reverse complement strand
TAACAATAGTTATACGAATGACGATGCCAGCAGTGGTCCTGCCGGCGAAGATCTAACAGGTAATGTATTGACCAATGACAATGATCCAGAAGGAGACGACCAGGACATTACCTTGATTGATACCGATGGAGATGGCGTACCAGATGCAACACCAGTAGCGGGTGTGCCAACCACCATCACGCAAGGAGGCGTTCCGGTAGGTACCTTAACGGTAGATCCTGAAACAGGCATTTACGTTTGGACGCCAGAAGATGGTTTTGTCGAAACCGTAGCGATACCATATACAGCTTGTGATGATGCATCAACAGCAGCTTGTGGAACAGCAACCTTGTATGTAACGACTTTGCCGGTGAATACAACATCCTCTACAGACGACTTTACGAATACATCTTTTGATACTCCAGTAAATGGAGATGCCAGCACCAATGATAAAGACGCAGAAGCTAATACACAGGCCTATACTTTGTTAAATATAAATGGCGGGATGTATCCAGGAGATGGAAGTGTCGTTCTGAGCTCAGATGGAACTTATGTTTATACACCAGGGAATAGCTTTACAGGTGAGACATCATTTGACTATGTCGTTTGTGATGACGGAACGCCAGTTATTTGTGATACCTCAACGGTGTACATAGAAGTATTCCCAGCAGTAAATCCGGAGAATACATTGGTTATTGCGAATCCAGATGCAAACACAGTAGAAGAAGCTCAGACCGGAACAGGAAATGTCCTATCAAATGATTTAGATCCGGATGATTTAAAACCATCAGTAACCACACCATTAGGTGCTGTGGTAGTAGCTGGTGTGGATGAAGATGGCAATCCTGTAGCAAATGCAGGAACGCTGACCTTAAGTCCAAATGGTAGCTACACCTTTGAACCGACTGCTGGATTTACAGGAACGGTAACGCAAGCTTATACGATTTGTAATTCAACGTCACCAGCGGTTTGTGATGATACAGAATTGATGATCGAAGTAATTCCAAATAATGGAAACACCACTTTTGTGAATGACGATGCTTTAGTAATAGACGCAGGAGTTACTGCAACTGGAGATGTTTCTGAGAATGATACGGACAGTGAATTAAATAATCAGAATGTCACTTCTTTCATGATAGATACCGATGGAGATGGCGTAGGCGATACAGCCGGAAGTGTTGATAATCCGACAACCGTAGGAGGATTTAATGACATGGGGGTCTTTGTCCCAAATGCAGGAAGTTTGACATTAGAAACAGATGGTACCTATACCTTTATACCTGCGGTAGGATTTGTAGGAAATATAAACATACCGTATACGGCCTGTGACGATGCAACGCCAACAGTAGCCTGTGATGCTGCTACTTTGGTCATTACGATTTTGGATGTAAAGCGAGATTATGGGGATGCCCCAGCGGCTTATCCAATCGCTTGGCACAGAGCAATGGTAGATACCAATACAGTTGTATTAGACAATACACTGGATGGAGCAACAGATGTATGGTTGGGAATGAATACTGGTTTTGAGACATCTCAACCATCAAACAGTACAGCAACCGGCGACTCTTTTGACGATGCGATTACTTTTGGAAGTAACCCAGGTCAGTTTCCATTAACTGCATCACAGAACACTGCCTACAATGTAGATGTTGTGTTAAACGGAAATACCCCAGGAGATGTGGTCTTTTATGGTATGTGGATTGACTGGGATGCGGACGGAAGTTATGATGACTTTTATGCTGGCTCAGGAGTGACGAATTCTCCGGATACGGTTGTAGTAATAGTCACCACACCAGCAGGAATAGATCCAATCACAATAAACGTAAGACTACGTGCAGATGATGACCCACTAATTGAGGCAGATTCGACAGGAGGTAAGACAAATGGAGAGATTGAAGATTATCAAAACATCTTAGTATTGCCAGTTGAGTTGACCTCTTTTGAGGGACGTGAAAACAACTGTGATGTTGAGCTGAATTGGTTATCAGCAATGGAAGATAACTTCAGTCATTATGAAGTAGAAAGAAGTGAGGATGGACTCAGTTACACGAAGTTAGAAACGATACGCGGAACACAACAATCAACGCTTAGGCAGCATTATGAATATCTTGATGATTCGGCTTCAGCTAAAAACTACTATCGCTTGAAGATGGTAGATTTGGATGGCACTTTTGAGTATTCTGATGTTGTTAGAGTTGCTACTGATTGTGCGGATGGCGATGATGATGTTTTGAATATTTATCCGAATCCAGTAGGGAAGTATCAAGGTCTTATTAATGTTGATCTGACGACGAGTGGGAATGAAGTGGAGATAGTGATCAACGATATGTTGGGTCGTATATTGAAAAGACTTTCCTTAGGTGTACAGCCTGATATGGTCAATACGGTACGAATTGATGTGCATGATCTGCCAGTCGGAAGCTATACGATAAGTGTGGTTGATGAGAGTAAATCTAGTGGGTCGAATGCAAAGATGTTTATTATTCACGAGTAAATCTTGATGCATAAGTTTTAAGATTTCTTTACCGCTTAGATTAAAAAAACACTCTCAATTAAATTGAGAGCGTTTTTTTTTGGTACCATCTATATTGTAGCAACTACGATGAATTTCGTAACTTTCTATCTCTTTTCATAATGAACATAGAATGAAAGCCTCCATTCTAAACTGAGGGACTACTTTGTAAACGCTGTCTTACAATCAAGATTTCCCTCGAACGCAAAAGTATCGCTTAGAACAAACAGATTATCAGCTGTATAGGAAGCTCTCGATTAAGGGCCTTTTGATAATTCGACTGCGCTCAGCACAGCGTTTTGATTGATTTTTTGATTTTGATTAAAAAACCATCAGACACAAACCAACCACCACCTTCTAAGAAGGTGGTTTGACAATTGCTGAAGGCACAGCCTTCTTAGCTTAAAGGCCAATGTCATAGGTATAAGAAAATTTTGAACAATGAATCGTTGAATTTAGAATTTAGAACTTATAATTTTGCCCTATATCGTGGAGCTTCACCTTTGATGGACATTCAATATTCAACGATTCATTATCCTGCCTGGCGGCCTGTCCTACCGTGTATACATATCTTTTTCTTTGTATTGCATTGAAAAGTTCATTGAAATAATTAACTAGCCATAAAAATGGCTTATTTTGGAGACCTTCGAATAAATCGTCGATTTGCTCAGCTAAAAGCAGTAATGGTAAGCCGTTGCTGTGTGATATTGAGACAATTAGCAACAAATCGTAATGAAGAATTTGGTTATGGTAGATTTTTAAAACACTCAAAAGTGACGGCACAAAAAATATTTGCTGATGCATATGCTCACGCTAGTGCATCTTGTTCAAATCGACATATCTTATTGGTTCAAGATACCAGTACATTAGGTTTTGGATTACATCCAAAAGCAGGATCTTTGGGTCCTATAGGAGACAATCGAGGGAGTAGAGGTTTTTACGCTCATCCTGTTATGTGTTTAGATAGTGAACAAGGAACTTGCCTGGGTCTATCCTCTGCTGAGTTATACAATCGAGCAGAGCATCCACCAGAAGATCTTTTGTCAGAGTTAAAAGAACGTAAACGTGTTCGTAGGTTAAAGCCTTTTGCAAACAAAGAAAGTTTTAGATGGTGGAGTAATATTGAAGCTTCTGTTAAACGAACTCAGAACGCAAAAAAACATACAGTCATTGCTGATAGCGAGTCCGGACATCTATGATTTGATGACTCGGTTAATTGATAATAATATTGACTTTGTTCTACGAAGTTATCATAATCGAACTTTAAATCGCCGTAAAAGTGGAGATACCTTATTCTCGCATTTAGCAAATGAACAAGTAAAGCAAACCTACCAAGTCAACTTACCTGCAACAGACAAAAGAAGTGCTCATTTAGCGGAACTACAAGTTAAATGGTGCCCAGTAAAAATTAGTCGCCCTAATGATCACAATAACAAAGATTTACCGCTCACTTTAGGCGTAAATATCATAGAAATAGCAGAAAATAATAGTAGTGTGGTTGGGTAAAGAAAAGCCGATTCACTGGCGTCTTATTACCACTCATCCAATAGAAAATTTTAAACAAGTCCTCCAGATTATAAAGTGGTATACTTGGCGTTGGAGTATTGAACAAATGTTTCGAACGATTAAACTTAAAGGTATCAACATTCAATCTGCTTTGGTCGAATCTGAACACGCTCTAAAAAACCTAACAGCCTTAAGTTTTATTAGTGCAGTAAGAATCATGCAACTAGTTCAAGCAAGAGACGGTAAGAATGATTTAATCATCAAACAAGTCTTTGCTCCAACAGAAGAAAAAATATTAAAAAAGCTTAATCCTAAATTAGAGGGAGCTACTGAAAAATTAAAAAATCCACACAAAAAATAACCTTTAGCTTACGCTTCATGGATTATTGCAAGACTTGGAGGATGGTCTGGATATAAATCCCAACGGCCTCCAGTACCAATTACAATGGCCAATGGTTTAAAAAGATTTAGAGAAGCCATGTTCTTCTCCAATTTATTCCCCTAGTTAATTATTTCAATGAACTTTTGTTTTGTAAACAAATAGTTATGTATATACCGTAGGCGGCCTGTCTAGCCAGATAGACTCCCACAGATTCAAAATTCACCAACTAGGTCCTTCCTATTTCAATGACTTTGAACTCAAGGCTTTACTCGCCAGTCACTACGCAATTATCAGAATGTGAATATGAATTTGAAATGCAAAGCGCTCAGAACATGACCACCTCCAAAGGAGGTGGATTTCTAAATTACATTAAATGAACAGTCCCAAACTGAAGTAGAGAAACACCTTAGAAGGAAGCTTCCTACCTCTCACTTCCAAGCTACAACCTCTTATACAAATCCCCCACCTCCTCAAAATAAATCCCTTGCGGCAACTTCATCAACTCCTCCAACAATACTTTAGCCGCAGCCTTCTCACCAGCCTTCACCTCCGTCAAAGCCAGATACCAAGTAGCATCTTCATAAAAATCTGGTTCATTAATTCTTAGCCCCGATAAGTAATGGCGCGCCAGTTCGGAGTGCCCGGATTCTAGCGCCGACAAACCAGCATAATAAGTAGCCAGTGGATGCTGCGGGTTTTTCTCCAATACTTCCTCGCAAGCCAGCAAGCTCGCCTCAAAACGTTTTTCAGCAAATAATTTTTTGGCTTGAACAACTGGCATTTCCAATGCAACCACCCCTCCCCCACTTCGCATGGTGGCAGATGGTGCCGCATTCTCCGGCATGTAGCTAGCGTATAAGTTTTGATCTACATTACTAGTCCAATACATCCACCCTGCTAGTGGCAGCAGCAAAAACAAAATACCTGCAGCTATCCGATTGATCGAAAATAACCTAGGTGCATTCAATGGTTTGATCAATGCTTCTTCTCTTCTTAATTTTTCCTCAAAATGCGTATCCAACTTCTCCAGACTACTATCTTTCTCAAAATCATAATGATCAGACAAACCTTCCACAGCATCAGCACAAAACGGACAGTCCAGTAAATGATCCTCCACTCCAAATCGTTCCTTATCAGGCAGCATTTCGCTGATATAGTTCTTAATTTGTGTCTCGGTAAGACAACTCTTTATTTCTGTATTCATTTTTCACGGTTAAAAATGGTCAAATAAAAATGGTTTGAATAGCGACAAACTATCAAAGATATATTTAATGACACAAAAATAATTTGGACATCTTTACGCTCAAGCATTTAGTTAAATCACTCTTCCTTCGTCGTTTAGCTTTAACTAAATGCTTGCAGATGTACAAGTTAATTTTTCGTTGTTACCAACTATACCTAACCAGCACCTTTCTGACCTGCAGGAGTCTCCTGTTCTCCTAATGTCATCTTTAAAGTGCGCTTTCCATTTTGCAAAGCACTCTTGACCTTTTTGTCTTCCATCTCCAATTGCTCAGCGATGTCTTTATAGCTTTTCCCTCGCAGGTAAAAAAGCCGGACACAATCACGCTGAACTTTAGGCAATTTTTTGATGGCAGTCCGCAATAATTCAGAGGGTTCATCATCCTCTCTACTAATAAGCGTCAAAAAGGCCTCATTTTCCATAAATTTTTCAGACTTTTTTTCAACATTTTTATACTCACTCAGAATTTCTTCCTGATTTCGATCATTTTTCTTTACTCTCGAACATTCGTAGCAAGTCAGTTTATAAATCCATGCTTTAAAGCAACTAACCTCTTCTCCAGGAGGTTTGGTCAAAAGGCGCTCAAAAATATCCATCGTCATATCCTCACTTTGCTGGTGATTACCCTCCATATATTTTAGACAAACCCCAAATACTAAATGCCGAAATCTATGGTAGATTTCGGCAAACGAATCTTTATCATCGGTGTACTTATACCGTTGGATTAGGTCTTCATCAGACAAATTAGCTCGTGAAGGAGCTTTGGTTTCGCTGTAAAGCATATTGGAGAGTCCCTCTGTTAAAGAATGTGTGCCCAGCTACGCCTGCACATTTTTGTTTTCTCAAATGCAGTCTGCTCAAACAGTCTGTTAGATACAGCTTGCGTACTAAAGATAGGATTTTTTTTGAAAAAACAATATAGAGGGAAAAGATCCCTTCGCTGTCAGATATCTGCGCTGAGCGATTTCCTTAGGTTTCGCCTCGGCTGAGCAACCGGAATAGGACCGTCTCTTAGCAAAGTAATCTGACAGCTATAAGCAATCACATTTAGAATTTCACTGTAGAAAAAATCTCTTCTAAATGCTGCATATAATTCCGCTTCTTTTTACCAGGAGCATGTATAAAACCATCTATAAATAATAGCTCATTGGTAGAGGTGTTGTGAATGAGGTAACTCAAAAAAGGCCCGCCCATATAGTCGTGCACGATATCCCAAATCCCTCGAGCTTCCATAGCGTAATTATCATTTAATGTAATCACTTTGGTCAGCATCGGTAAGTCAACATCATTGGTCCTCATATAGGTGTTTTCGATTTCAGTGCTCACATACTTTCGTCCGATCGAATCACGGATAGCCTTCATACCTTCTTGAGTAAACTGACTTTTATCTTTATAAGGAAGCTTATGCAAAAAGATATTACTACTTAAAAAATCAGTCTCTGATCTTAACCAGATTGTATTTTCATCATGAATCGCCAACACATAATCTCCTGGCACCTGAATATCTACACCTAATTCCGTTTTTATTTTCATCGACAATTTATTATCAATACCTCGTGTATAGGCGTTTTCTCTAATAATTTGCTGATCGGCTTTGTTAATTCGTTTGGCTATAGCCGGAAATTTTTCTTTTATATTCTTAGTCAACTCTTCTTCATTCGAACCAAATAAGTAAACAACCGTTTGGCCCATTGCCCATCTATTTTTTCCCATTGTAGTGTTGAAGCTTTTTTCCTTTGCAGCTCTACTTACGTTTTGATCTCCCAAGTCTGTTCTTAATAATTGGCCCGTTGATGAATCTTCATCATCAATATCACCTAACACTATATAAGTTCTTTTTCGTTTACGAATAGGCTCCGCTCGTAAATCTTCAGGTGTGAAATGCTTGAGGTCAAAAAGTGGTTCAGGCTGTGGCAAAATAGGATATGCTCCTTCAAAATAATATTGAAAGGTGTCTCCTATTGGGCCCTCCCATACATTCTTATCGGCTATCACCACTATCGAATTGGCTTGTCCAAAGGCACTCTCTACAGGGTCAAGACTACTACGCATTTCATTCGAGCAGCTGGTCATAGCTACTAGCAGCATACAACATAAAGCCTGGTAGAGATTCCTGCTATTTATCTTCATTAATCTGTCCTTAATCATATCTTTTGGTTTGTGTTACTGACAAAAATAAGCAATTGAGTAGACTTTGGTTCTCTCGTTTGTTTTTATATTAGGTAAGATGTGTGAATCTGCTCTTTTGGCGTGTAGTCAGATAGGATGGGAGGTGGATTTGACAGATTGAACGGATAAATACGGATTTTCTCTTTTAGCGCAAGTTTTTTTTTCAGGCATATCTATTCCTTACTACCTCATTTCCCCCTTAGAGGGTTTTCATGTCTCACGAAAAAAATCCGTATCCCATTCCTGTCTGCTGTAGGGAATAGCCCGGAAAAACACAAAATCCCGAGCACACCAGCAAAGGCGGTCTCGGGATTTAGATATTTCTTGAAACGAAGGTTAAAACAAGCCTTCGATTATATTTTCTTCAGTGATACCTTCCGCTTCTGCCTTATAATTACGCACGATACGGTGACGCAATACATATTTAGCAATAGCCTGTACATCTTCAATATCCGGAGAATACTTACCATTAACAGCAGCATGACACTTTGCACCCAATACGAGATATTGTGAGGCACGCGGTCCTGCTCCCCAGGAAATATAGTTATTGACTGCTTCCGTGGCACGAGAAGTGTTTGGACGCGTTTTAGTTGCTAGTGAAACAGCATATTCTAAAACATTATCTGCGATTGGAATCTTTCTTACCAGTTGCTGGAAAAACAAAATTTGTTCTCCTGTTACGATGTTGTTGAGTTTGTACTTATTATTGGAAGTTGTTGACTTCACAACTGAAATCTCTTCATCATAACTTGGGTAGTCCAATGGAATATTGAACATAAAACGGTCAAGTTGTGCCTCAGGTAGAGGATAAGTTCCTTCCTGTTCAATTGGATTTTGTGTAGCGAGTACAAAAAACGGAGCGGGTAGTTTGTGTTGTACACCGCCTATTGTTACTGAACGTTCTTGCATCGCTTCCAGCAAGGCTGCCTGCGTCTTAGGAGGTGTACGATTAATCTCATCCGCCAATACGATATTGGCAAACAAAGGTCCTTTATTGAATTTGAACTGACGATCATCTCCAAGTATTTCTGAACCAGTAATATCTGATGGCATCAAATCCGGTGTAAACTGGATTCGTTTAAAATCTAAGTCTAATACATCTGCAATCGTACTTACCAATAGCGTTTTAGCCAGTCCCGGCACTCCTACTAATAAACTGTGTCCATTACTAAACATGGATATGATGACTGCTTTCACAACTTCGTCCTGTCCAATGATCGCCTTAGAGATTTCGGCTTTCAGGTCTCTATACGATTGTGCCAATGCGTCTACTGCTTCTACATCTGATTTATAGGCTACTTGCGACATTTTTTCGTTTTATCTGTTAGGTGATGAAATTAAATCTTTTAAAAAACACTTGAAAATAAGTACTTCTCAACGTTTTTGCAAAAATAACAAAACAACACATACGTAACGACTGATTTGCCAGTATTGTTTCGAGAGAGCCTCCTTATAGACAAACAATGTCCAAGACTACCCCATCAAATGTGTTTTCTGAATTAAAATAAAAATGAAAATGCTTGCGACTGTATAAGCTACAATGCACTCTCAGTCAGATTTATATACTTATAAAAGTATTTAAATAGTTTAAAATTTCATTTTTATTGATTCCCTACCCCACATTCCCAAACCATATCAGCCAAAGGATACTTAGCATATCGGTACGAGTAATGCCACCATTCCGTTCGAATTGACTTGAATCCCACAGCTTCCATCGTCGATTTAAGCAAGCGACGGTTTTTGAGTACCTCTTTAGTGTGGTCTGTATGTGTATGATGTGCCTTTCTGCCAAAAAAATCAAAGGGAGTTCCCATATCTAGTTCTTCTCCACTACTGTCTACTATCGTTAAATCTACAGCTAGACCACGATTATGCATGGAGCCTTTCTTTGGGTTAGTCACATAGGTCGCATCAGGTACTTTATCCCACAGTCGTTGTTGAATACTTAGTGGTCGATAACAATCAAAAAGTTTGAGACCCATTCCTTTTTCCTGTAAATCTTGGTGGATTTTCAAAATGACTTTAGCTGCTTTGGGGCGTAAAAAGCAGCGGGCACATTCGTACATTTTTTCCTTTACGAAATTATCTTCCGTTGCATATCTCAGATCAATTAGAATCGTAGAATCCATAAATTTCAGGTCCACCCATTGTGAGGTATCATAATCTGGAACTGCTTTAATTTTTTTTAGTAAAACGGCGGAGAGTACTGATGTTGTGTCTTTTTTTACTGATGCTCTCCCTTCTGATTCAGACTTATTCAACTTCACTTCATTCTTGCAGGCTGCAAAAAGTAGCAAGGAGCAGATACTTAGTAATAGTAAATAGAGGTTTAGGTAATGTGTCAATTTATCGGCTTTAAATTTGGCTTGCTCTTGCAGGTGAATTTTGAATCAGATAGAACATCGTGCAAGGTAGCCACAAATCAAAATGGGAATCAAAAATACGCTATGGATTAGTTTTATTAAGCGTCAAAGCATAGAATCATTACAATTGCGACTGAGCCTTTAATTCCCACTTACAACTATGTCGCAAATCCTTATTTTCCAAAAATATTTTTCAGCTCCTGATGTAATTGTTCGCCTCGGAGATTACGTGCGAGTATACGGCCTTCACGATCTAACAATATGGTATGTGGCACCGAACTCACAGAATACATTTGAGCTACTTTATTTTTCCAACCTTTAAGGTCACTGATATGGTGCCAAGGTAAACCGTCTTTCTCAATTGCTTTTACCCATGGTCCTTTGCTTTTATCAAGGCTTACTCCAAGAATATCAAAACCATTATCTTTATACTTTTCGTAAAGACGTACCACATTCGGATTTTCGCGACGACAAGGTCCACACCAACTTGCCCAGAAGTCAACCAACACTACTTTTCCTCTCAAGTCACTCAAACTGAATGGTTCGCCTTCAGGCGTGTTTTGTGTAAAGTCAGGCGCGACAGCTCCGGTTATAAAACTGCCGGCCATTTTTACTTTTTGGCGAAGGCCTCCCATCGCTTGTCCTTTATCATTTTTATATTTATCAAGATAGCGTTGACCATACTCTGGAAACAGTGTATGATTAGCAGCTTGCAAGCTAGTCACGATTCCTCCCAAAGCATATTTATAAGCACGAGAGTTTTCAGGGATTTGCACCAGAGTGCTATCAAAATAAGATTGCACCAATTCTTTTGGTGCTTTTTGTGCGCCTAAAGTTTTTGACCAAATTTTGAAGGATTCAAAGACGTATGGAATGTTGTTATAATCTGGGTCTTTGAAATCTACAAAGTCAAAGTATTCTCTACCAAAGTAATCAAGTTCATTTTTATGTCGATTATTATTATGATTGTGATAACTAAGATAGGTAGTTAAAGCAGCTACTTTGGCGACGTAAGAATTATAATGTTTTAAAGAGTCCAGTAATTTGATTTTCTTCTCATCAACTTTCCCCATATCACTGATTGCTTCTCTTCTTTTTTCTTCATTCCGAATATTCTTTTGAAAACTTTTCGCTGCTCGATTCATGCTAGAGTTATGCATACTCACTTCACGCATGAGTGCGTCATATTGGCTATTCATTGGCGAGTCCAAAAAATTTGCGGAACGAATATTTCTACAATCTCCTTTTATAGAAACCAATGGCTCTGATCCTAAAATAACAGGCCGTTTTCGGTTGTCCTTATTACCCAAATAATAAAATCGAGGAGATCCCGCAGGTACTTCCACGTGGAAACTATCTCTGGCAATTGTTCCTACTTTTTTAATTTCTTTAAAACTGATTCCATTAAATTCGTAAAGGGTTAATGAGTCTTCACATCCTTTTAAATGGCTGATCATCTGCACCTTCAGAGGGATAGTCTTGGTAATTTTAGGCGTAGTCTTGCAAGCAAAAAATGCAAAAACTAGTGCTACAAGAATAAATGCGTTCAAGGTCTTCATCTCTTTTTTCTTTTTAATTATTTTCAGGCAACTGGCGATTTCTAATGCTAGCCTTCCTGCATTCCCGAAGATACGGAAGTAATTGCAGAAACGAAAAACAGCTTTGCCTGTTATTTATCAACTAAACATACTAAATCTCTTCTACCCTTCTACCAATGCTAAAAATTCCTCTTCGCTAAGTATATCTACTGTTCCTAAGGCTTGTGCTTTTTTTAATTTTGAACCTGCTTTTGCCCCCGCTACCAAAATATTCAAATTAGAACTAATCGCCGATATATTCTTAGCACCTGCATTTTCTGCCATGCCTTGCGCTTGTTTTCGAGTCATTTTTTCGAGACTCCCCGTAAAGAGAATTGTTTTGCCACGAAGTGGAGCATCTTCTGCTATTTCTTTTGGCTTATCTTCTTGAGTCTGCTTCATGTTGACACCTAATTCTTCCATCAATTGTAGTAGCGCTACATTATCTGGATTTTCAAAAAAGGCAATTACATTTTCGGCAACTACTGGCCCAACATCTTTGATCTCTGTAAAATTTTCAAGGGTCCAACTTTTCAGATCCTGAACGTGTGTGATTTCTTGAGCGATTAATTTAGATACTTTTTTGCCGAGGTGATGAACGCTAAGACTATTGAGGAATCGATGAATTGGATTCTGTTTGGCTTTATTGATAGAAGCTTCTAATTTCTTTGCTGACCTTGCACCAAATCCTTCTAGCTTGGAAATTGCATCATAATCAAGGCGATAGATATCACCGACATTTTTCAACCATCCCATTTCATGAAATCGTTCAACAATACTTTTCCCAAATCCATCAATATCCATTGCGCTTTTTGACACATGATGAATCATGCGCTGCAGCACCTGCGCCTCGCAAGCGTAATGATTGTCACAACGCCAAGCAGCTTCGCTTTCTGCGCGAACTAATGTTGTTCCACAAGACGGACATGCTTTTGGAAATTCGATGACCTGCTCAGAACCATCACGTAGATCTTCCATTGGTTTTACGATATATGGGATAACGTCACCTGCCCGCTCTACCAATACGGTGTCTCCGATTCGAATATCTTTGCTAGTAATAAAATCTTCATTGTGTAAAGAAATAGAAGATACTGTAACGCCTGCAAGTGACACCGGTTCAATTTTGGCAACCGGTGTAATAGAACCAATTTTTCCGATTTGATACTCTACGTTTACCAACTTGGAAGTGGCTTGCTTAGCTTTAAATTTAAAGGCGATGGCCCAGCGAGGGTGATGGCTCGTGTATCCACATTTCTCCTGTAACTTAAGGTCATTTACTTTGATCACCATCCCATCTATTTCATAATCATAGGTATCTCTTTTCTCTTGCCATTCTACACAAAAGTCAGATACCTCTTCTATATTTTTACAAACCTTTCGCTGCTCCACTGGCACCATAAATCCGAGATCACCAAGTAGCGAAACCGCATTATTATGATTTTCCAAAGTCATCATTTTGTTCTCACCTGCTTCATTGACAGCGTAGCCTATTTGGTATAAGAATGCGACTAGGCCTCTCTTGGCAACTTCCTTTGGATCCTTCATTCGTAGTCCGCCAGATGCCGTGTTTCTAGGATTAGCAAATAGTTGTAAACCTTCAGCTGCTCGTTCGTCATTCATTTTATCAAAAATATCTTTTCGGATAACGACTTCTCCACGGAGTTCTACTTTGCTAAACCCCATTTTTGAGAAGGCAGCGTTTAAAGGAACGGAGCTGATAGCTCGAGCGTTAAGTGTTATTTCTTCTCCAGCTATACCATTTCCACGAGTCGCTGCTCGCATGAGTTGGTCATTTTCATAAAGTAGAGCAATACCTCCCCCATCGTACTTTGGTTCAACCACATATTCAATCGGATCATCTGCAGAAAGGCCTGTATTTTTGCGAACACGCTCGTCAAAGTCTTTCAGATCTTCGGCGTTATAAGAATTGTCTAATGATAGCATCGGAATCATGTGATTTACCGACTTGAATTCATCAATTAGATCGTTAGAGACTCGTTGAGTTGGAGAGTTGGGAGTCAGCAACTGAGGGTATGCTTTTTCGAGTGCCTCCAATTTTTTATACAAATGGTCGTATTCAAAATCACTGATGACCGGAGCATTTTGAATGGAGTATTTCCACTCATGGTAAACGATAACTTTTCGAAGTGATTCGATTTGAAAAGTGGCTTCCATTTCATTGCTGGCATCTGGAGATTTTAGCAAATTTTTCGACTCTTCGACTAATGACTTTTGTTCGGCTGCGCTGTACTTCATAAATTAGAATACGATTTCTTGAACGAATGAGAATATTAAAAAATTCACACTGCAAATTAGGGAAACCAGTTCATAAAAAAAGATTCTTTGAGCATAAAAATGGTTCTTTGGCAAATTCCATGGTTAGTGTTAAAAAGAAACAGCCTCGGAAAATAATATTCCGAAGCTGTTTCTTTTTGAAAGACCTAAGTATTTAATAGTCGCTTTGTGAAGTAAGCGATCGTATTATCATTTATTTCTTTAGTATTTGCTGACTAGTATACTTTCCATCTTTCAACAATTGAACCGTGTATGTTCCTGTTGTTAAATGTCCCATTCTAAGCTCCATTTGATTGTCTCCCTCTATAAGGTTTACAAATTCATTAGAAAGTATTTTTCCTAAAACATCAACTAAGCGAAGTTGGTATTTGCCAGATTCAGCTGTACCTACTTTAACATTTAGCGTTTCTTCTACAGGATTAGGAAAAGATTGCATTTCAACATCTAGTGTCAAATCTCTTAGTGCCGAAGGTGAACCTTCAGAAAGAGTGATCGTATTTGTACTACCACCGTCACCGCTTGTCATGTTGTTGTCGTTTACTCCTACGCCTACGTAGTAAAAAGTAACCTCACCTGAGCCTACGTCTGGAGCAACCCAAGTCATTTGAAATTCGTTAGCATCACTTGGAGAAGGTTGTTCCGCATATGTTCGCCCCGTATTACTTGCTGTCGCTACTTGTACATTGGATGAAACAGCCGTCCAGTTAGACACTTCTGGTCCATTCATTCCCTCTGCAGCATTTAAACATAAAATCTGAAAGCCGTATTTGTCAGCATTTCCAGTAGTAACATTGTTGGTAATAGTTACAGTATAAGTTGCACCAGGCGTATATTGATTATCTACAATTGAATTACCTTGCCCGTCCACCATATCAAAGCTTTGAGTTATCTGGATAGCAGAACTATTATGACAAGATTGGCAAACTCTAGCAGCTCCTTGGAATACTTCGTCGCCAGGAGCACCAGTATTTCCCCAGTTAGCGGCACCCGCTCTTCCGTTTTTACTTGCGGTAAAAAGCGTTAGGCTAATACCTAGAAAAAAGATCATGTAAATAAATTTAGATTTCATACGCGTAATTTTTTATTGAATTAAGATTTAATAAAGTTGTTTAATGTATAGACATGCAAAATGTCAAAATAAATTCAAAGAGCCTAAGTATAAGGAGCATTATGGCTGAATTGTCAACTCAAAGGCAATACCAAAGGAGAAAAATATTCTGGAAATCTGTAGCTATTTTGCTTCCGGCCAGCTCCATTCAGGATTTTTCCCTACGATTCCTTTCATTTCATCTTTGAGATATTGGAAATCTTTCTCTTTATCTCCTGAAGGATGAAAAGGTTCGTTAAAGGTAACGATCTTGTTTGGCCAATCCATTTTCATTAAAACAATCGGGACTTTTGCCTTTAAGGCAATGTAGTAGAAACCGGTTTTAAGCTCCTTTACTTTTTTTCGTGTTCCTTCAGGTGCAATCAGTAATGCAAAACGCTCGTTTTCATTGTAAAGTTTCGCTACAGCGTCTACAAAATTGGTACTTTTTGATCGATCTACCGGATAACCACCTAGGTATCTAAAAATAGCTCCAAACGGAGGTTTAAACAAAGTATCCTTCCCTACAAAGTTGATATTAAGTTTGATGAGCGATCGAGTAAGCACTCCTAGTGGAAAATCCCAATTAGAAGTGTGTGGCATGGCAATCATCATGTACTTTTTAAGGTCATAAGGCAGGCTACCTTCGATTTTCCATCCCCAAAGGGTCAATATAAATTTGCTTATTTGTTGTAACACGTAAAAAGTTCAGATTAAGTTGGTATTATTTTATGACTATTAGCTTGTTGCCCTCTAGTTGAAGCGATTAAAGAGCTTCTATGTTTAGGATGGGGTTCAAAATAATATCATATTTTATTTTTTCAATATACGTTGATTCTCAGGGTTTTATCATATTTTCTGGAGAAAAACCAGCAAAGTAGCTACATAATTCCTAAATTTGACATCTTTTTTGTAGTACTTCACGTACATTTATAAGTTAAGCTATCAAGATTTTTAGAGAAAAGCTTAAGGAATTACTTTAATCACTACTAACGAGAAAAGCTAAATTGAGCAAAATCAAATATATCCTCCCGTTTCTTCTGCTTGCCCACATTTGTGTGTGGGGTCAGGAAGTTAAGCAAAAGAAGGCCAAAGCTAAGCATTTGGATCTGGAGTTTTCACTAGAAGGAGGCTATTTTGATGATGAACTTACTGTTTCAATAAATTCTCCTGGAGCCAGAATCTATTACACCCTAGATGGTTCCAAACCAGATTATAAGTCTAATCATTACGAATCACCTATCCAAATAAAGGAAACGACTGTTGTCAGAGCCATTGCCCGAAGAGGCAAACGGAAGAGTAAACTACGCAGTCATACTTATTTCATCAACGAACCTGCTACGACTTTTCCAACCGTTTCCATCGCTATTAGCCCTGAGGTCTTGTTTGATGCCGAGGTTGGGCTTTATATGAATGGTCCTAATGTTGTCGACAGTCTTTGGAAAAAAGATGGCGCTAATTTTTGGAGCAGAAGAGAGGTCAAAATAAACGCAGAGCTTTTCGAAAGTGATGGCAATTGCGAATACAACAGCATTAGTGGATTTAGATTATTTGGAGGAATGAGTCGCTTGTTTCCACAAAAATCAATGACCATCATCGCAAGAGATCGCTATGGTAAAAAACGTTTCCGTCATCGTATTTTTGGAAAAGAAGGGCAAAAAGATTTCAAGTTTTTAGTCCTCCGTAACTCTGGTAGCGACTGGGGAAAATCTCATTTCCGTGATGCACTAATGACTGGATTGCTAAAAGATTGGGATCTGGAAACACAAGACTACCGACCTTCTCACCTATATCTCAATGGAAAGTACTGGGGAATCTACAACATCCGTGAAAAAGTCAACAAATACTTTATTGAGGATCACTGTGATGTAGACAAGGATAGTATTGACCTAATCGAGCATCGTCGTGTGCTCAAACTAGGCAGTAGAAAGCATTATGTAAAGATGATCGATTACCTAAAGGACAACGACATGAGCGATCCAATTCATTATGCACGGATTCAATCCATGATGGATGTCACCAACTTCATTGATTATCAGATCGCCCAAATTTATTTTGACAATAAGGATGCCGGTGGTAACATAAAATTTTGGAGACCACAAACAGAGAACGGCCGCTGGAGATGGATCTTATATGATACTGACTGGGGCTTTGGCTTACACGACAGCAAAGCTTATAAAAAGAATAGTCTCGCTTTCCACACCAAAGTAGATGGCCCGGACTGGCCAAATCCACCATGGAGTACTATAATCTTGAGATCTCTTTTGGAAAACAAGTCATTCCAAAATGAATTTCTCAACCGCTTCTCAGATCATATAAACACTAGCTTTGCTCCAGCTCGAGTGGAGGAACATATTGATCGATTGTACACTGCTTTACAACCAGAAATTGATCGCCAATTGGATCGCTGGAAGCTTAGTGAAAAGAATTGGAAAAGTCATGTTTATAGAATGCGTAGATTTGGTCGAAAACGTCCTGACTATATGCGCATGCACTTGATGGAACGCTTTGAGACAGGCCCTAGCGCAGAGCTAAAACTGTCTTGCAACTACGGCGGAAAAGTAATCATCAATAACAACGTAACTGTTGAAGGTAAAAGCTTCAAAGGAGAATATTTTAGTAAAATTCCTATTCGTTTAAAAGCCACTCCTAAGTTTGGATATCGCTTTTCGCATTGGGAAGGAATAGAGGTAGAAGAAGGTACTTTTGAAATCAGCATTCGCCTTAGGAAAAAAAGCACCTTAATCAGAGCAGTTTTTGAACCTTATGATCACCCTTACGCTGGTCGAATCATGATCAATGAAGTGAGTGCCAATAACAAAAAGAGTAAGGACTGGGTAGAGCTATACAATTCAACTGATGAGACGGTAAACCTAAAAGGCTGGATTTTTACTGACAACAAAAATCAATATGTATTGCCTGATGTAAATATCTATCCAAACAATTATTTGATTCTTTCAGAAGACTCTACCAAGTTTAATAAGTACTTCAACGAAATTTATGACTATGCTGGTGAGTTTGATTTTGGTCTCAATAAGATGCACGAGACGCTTGGTCTTTATGCAAATGATGGTGCTATGATCGATAGTGTTGGATATTTGGTTCCTCCCAGCGATTCTACTTTTACAATAGGATTATTACTACCTCATTTAGACAATGGTGACCAGCAAAACTGGGAAATCATAAAAGGTGCGGGTACTCCAAATCTTCCCAACCCTTATTATCTGGAGAGTCATATCAAGAGCAAGCAGGAGTTTTGGACGCGCATAGGTGTAAGCCTAGCGCTCTTATTAGTTGGTATCTTATTTTTACAATATCGCCACTCCGGCCGAAAGAAAATCACTTCATAAACTTGGTAATCAATTGATGAAAATGATGTACACCTTTCTCCATAGAAGGTGAGAATCGTCCTGCTTTATAGAAGCGCGATTGAATTCCCAATTGTACGCTCTCCACGACTGCTTCATCTTCTAATTCTGTTTGATCCAATATATTTTCAACACCAGTAGCATTCTGTCCTTTGTAGAAATAGGATCGAAAAGTCACTTTCGTTTTGTTATGTGATAGTGGTTGAATAATGTTTAACGATAATCCCCAAGGATAAAAATTAAACATCAAATTTGGGAATACCCAATAATAATAAGCTAATATTTTTTTGCCATAATCAGCTGCACCTTCAGGGATATCAAAACAGGGCTCGCCTTCTTTTGCTATACCTAGTTGTAAATTGCAATACGGAAAAATTTCATAACTATATGCATCTCCTTCCAGAGCAGCATTCAGGGCAGGATGGACAAATGGGATATGAAAACCTTCCAAATAGTTATCGCAATACAAGGCCCAATGTGCATCGATATAGTAATCCTTGGAATTCGCCGAATTGTAAATCAGATCATTTAGCGGAAGCCAAGACAAACGATCCAATATAGGTTGAAAGACTTCTTCAAAGCTCATCTTCGGTGCTAAAGATGCGAAGACTAAGCCCATTGTTTCTTTCAAAGATACTTCTGTCAAGTCATCTGCTGGTGAAGGAAAGTTCTCAGCATTTTCAAAACCGGGCGTACTTTTAAAACTACCATCGAGACGAAAACAACGACCATGATATCCACAACGAAGGAGTGGCATCTTAGCAGCTTTCTCTACTATAATTTTCCCACGATGGGTACATACATTGGAAAGGCAACGCAAATTGCTTTGCTTATCGCAACTGATGACTAGTGGTTCATCTAATACGTTTTCCAAAAGGGTAAAAGGATAAACATGACTAGGCGTATTGACATCAGCTAAGTCCCCAACGTAGAGCCATGAGCTAGCGAAAATGGATTCTATTGATTTTTCGAATTGGGCTTGGCTTTTGTAAAAAGAGGTAGGTAGTGTAGCAGACTTCCGAATATCTTTATCTATGTTTTGCATTATTGAATATTGAGTCTTTTTGTATTGAAGGTAGCTTTGTTTGTAAGTGCGTTAAAAATAAGGGAATGCTATGAAAAAATGCGTTTTATCGTCAAACTCCTTAATAAAAACTTAAATTTTTATTCATTTCGGTGAAAACCATAAAATGATATCATTTATCTTTAATTGATTAAACCTTTTATGATACAGTTAGTCATAGAAGCAAATAAGAACTTAAAACCATTGTATTGCAATCAACAGCGAATGAAATAACGGACAATGAGATCTTATCTCTGATCCAAGAGGCGACGAGTCTTGAGCGAGGGTTTAAACTATTGATGCAAAAGTATCAAGAACGTTTGTATTGGCATGTAAGAAGAATGGTATATGAACACGATGATGCCAATGATGTAATACAGAATGCTTTTATCAAAGTTTACCGAAGTATTCAAAAGTTTGAAGGCAAATCAAAATTATATACTTGGCTATATAGAATAGCAACAAACGAGGCCATCACTTTTATCAACAAAAAAAAGCGCAAAGCAACGGCTTCGCTAGATGATGATGAAGGAGGGATAAGTACACAACTTGCAGCGGATCCATATTTTGATGGAGATCAGGTCCAGCTTTTACTACAAAAGGCATTAGAAACATTGCCGGAAAAGCAACGACTAGTTTTCAATATGCGCTACTACGAAGAAATGGCATATAAAGATATAGCTGAAGTATTAGACACTTCGGTAGGAGCACTAAAAGCTTCGTATCATCATGCAGTAAAAAAAATAGAACGTAGCTTAAGAGCTGCAGATAATTATTAATCTCTTATTATAATGGAATCACGAAAAGACATACGAGACGAATTAAACGAATTGTCACCTTTGCTTTCAAAGCTGGATAAGGGTGAAGGCTTTCAGTTGCCACCTCGTTACTTCGAAAAATTGACGCTTGAGGTTTTGCAAAAAGCTAAAGCGGAGTCTACTTCAGTAGAGACCGTACCTCAGTGGCAACAAACTATTAGCAATATTTGGGCTGCGATCTGGCAACCAAAAATGGCTATGGGGTTGGCGACTATCGCGCTACTTGTAGTAGCTACAACTTTCTTTTTCAATAAGGGATCAGAAGTAGATCCTTTAGCTGAGTTAAGTTCTATAAGCGATGAAGAATTGGATTTCTATATTCAAGAAAACTTTGACGAACTCGACATGGACTTGTTTGCAGATATCAATGATGCCTCAGGAGAAAATTTTATTCCTTCTAGCATTGACGATGAAATTCTAAATGAGTTTTATCAGCAATCTATTGATGACATAGATGTAAATGAGTTCGAAGAGCTGCTTTAAAACAAAGCAACAACTTACAAAACAGACCAACAAACATCCCTACGAAAATTAAATTTTAAAAGATGAAAAAGTTATTATCAATATTAGTTATTTGCCTTTTGGTAAGTTCCTATGCTCAAGCACAAAAGAAAGGTAAAAGACACGAAAAGATTAAATCTCTACGAATTGCTTTCATTACAGATAAGCTTCAGTTAACTCCTGATGAGTCTGAAAAATTTTGGCCTTTGTACAATGAGTACGACGATAAAAGGAAAGCACTGAGAAGATCTTTTCAAAACAATAAGAACACAAAAGAGTTAACTGACGATGAAGCCGAGAAGCAAATTGATGCGAACTTTGAAAGTCAGGAAAAAATGATTCAGCTCAAGCGTAGTTATTTTGAAAAATTCAAAAGTGTTTTGCCTGCGAAAAAAGTTGCTCAACTCGGGAAAGCAGAACGAGAGTTCAAAGCAGTAGTACTAAAGGAGATGCGAAAACGGAGAGCTAAGGAAGGGAAAGGCGGCCAGAAGCGTGGCAGGAAGGGAGCGAATTAAAAGTCGGAAGACACGAGTCTAAAAGTAAAAAGTCGAAAACCAGTTGAACCTGGCTTTCGACTTTTTATTTTTAATAGTTCTTTTACTTGTCATTCTCCGTCCTAGATATTTGAAGAGAGTATTACAGCCCTCTTCCTTCCATTAGTCGCGCTCGCTTATCTTTCATCTAACAAAGGCGCTAGTGGTGTACTATCTTTGGGGAGTAAAACTTCAGGTCGATTCGGACGACCAGGGATCGGAGGTCGAACAATAGTATCCGCTCCTCTCATTCGAGACTCAGCCATCAAGATAGAGTCCGCAATTGCTCCAGCTTTGTCCATCATTCTTTGCAAACATCGTTTGGTTTCAATATCTCTGAGCTGATCCAGCTTTTGATTCACGGCTTCCCTAATTCTATCCTTAGGTACTACCTCTTCTTTTTCTTCCTGAAAAGACGAAAACAAAGTAATTGCCAGCAAGCAAAAACCAATCAATAAAAGTCCCTTTTCTTTCATTTATTTTGTAATAAGTTTTATTTCTAATTTCGATTTAATAACTTTTCTATTTCTATCTTTCGTTCTTTCATAATCGAATCAACTGCATGATCAACAAAGCCGTTGAATCGCAAATCACATAAACTGTCTAAGTCTATTTTTATTATTTTTTTCTCAGCTATGTAAATAGAATCAATCGCTTTCTTTTCCTCTTTCGTAAGTGGTAATTCTGGTACCTCAATTTCACAGGCAACAGTCAACAATAGAAAAACAGAAAAGAGTAAGATGATAAAATATTTTAGTTGCATCCGTTTTTTTCGTTTAATCTTGCTCTCGATTATCAAGGTCTATGACTTTTTTACGCAATTCAAAATTCTTACCCAAGTACACTTTTCTTACCATTTCATCAGCAGCTAATTCTTCTGCGGTACCTGCCTTTAATATATTTCCTTCAAACATTAAGTAAGCCCGATCAGTGATCGACAAGGTATCTTGAACATTATGATCTGTAATCAAAATTCCAATATTTTTCGTCTTCAACTTCGCCACAATATATTGAATATCTTCCACTGCAATCGGATCAATACCTGCAAAAGGTTCGTCCAATAAAATAAAGTTAGGCGAGGTTGCTAGCGCTCTTGCAATCTCTGTACGGCGGCGTTCACCACCTGACAACGTGTCTCCAAAGCTTTTACGAACTTTATGCAAATTAAATTCGTCCAGCAGCGTTTCCAACTTATCCTTTTGCTCTGCCTTGCTCAATTTCGTCATTTCCAAAACTGCCCTCAAATTATCTTCTACAGTTAGCTTTCTAAATACAGAAGCTTCCTGCGGCAAATAACCAATTCCATTTTGTGCTCTTTTGTACATCGGCAAATCGGTGATATCCTCATCCTCTAAATACACACGTCCTTCATTTGGTTTTACAAAGCCAACCACCATATAAAAGGTAGTCGTTTTACCCGCACCATTGGGCCCCAACAAACCTACAATTTCGCCTTGGTTCACATTAATGGAAACACCTTTTACCACCGTTCGCTTTCCATAAACTTTTACTAGCGTATCTGTTCTTAATATCATTTTTTGATCGTTTAATTGGTGATTTGGCTGTAGCCAAAATTATTCACCATCCCCACTTATTTTTGTTATTGATCTAAGGTGACTTCCGATTCTAAATCCCAGCCCGCTCGCAATTCATCAAGTTTACGAAAAAAGAGTCGCTCTGACTGTGTTTTTAAATCATAATTCCCAGGATCCCATTTATTATTGCCATTCACATCTTCGATGATTTGGATCGAATAATTGCCTGGAGATAAATAACCATAGTTATGAATATAACTGCTGTCACTTCTAAAAAAATTGGTGACTAATTCTTTTTTTCCATCCAACAACCGAACCACATAATTTGTATCTGATTTCATGCCATTCATCTTTAATGTCAGGCTACCAAATTGCGACTTAGGCTTCACATTTGTGTTGATAAGGATGGTGTCATGCTGCAAACCAAACATGTCTGTCAGTGCCGTAGGAAACAATTGCAGCGTATAAGGCAACTCTTCTTTCCAAGGGTAACTAAAAGAGACTATTTTTCTATTTTTTTCGTCTATACTAATTTCAGGGTACACTCTAATTTTTAGTGTGTCTTCTAATAAA
>CAKZUK010000114.1 GCA_937921775.1 uncultured Saprospiraceae bacterium | reverse complement strand
CTTAAGTGAACTTGGTGGTGGCCCTGGGATTTACAATCCATTTTAAAAAGGAAAATTGGTTTTGTGTCAATCTAGTATAAGTTGATTTCAGCTTATAAAAGCTAGCCAATTCAAAAAACTACTCAATACAAAATAAAAAAGCCGATATAATTGTATCGGCTTTTTTATTTGACTAGATAGAGGGTTATGATTACAACAAACCCTTCAAATAATTGTAAATATCAACTTGAGCACGCTGTTTCACTTCTCCTGGCTCTCTCGTCTTATATGGATTGCTTTGATTTTCAACAATTAAACGCGACTTAGAATTGTCATTCAACTGTAGGTTGATAATGTGCCGCAACTCTTTAAAAATAGCAGCATCTAAAATTGGAAATATTACTTCAATTCTTCGATCCAAATTACGAGTCATTAAATCTGCGGAAGCTAAGTACATTTTTTCATCGCCACCATTTCCGAAAATATAGACACGTGCATGCTCCAAGAAACGATCAAGAATACTAACGACTTCAATGTTTTCACTCATCCCTATTACACCAGGGATCAAACAACAAATTCCTCTAACAATTAACTTTATTTTTACACCAGCATCACTGGCTTCATATAGTTTTTGGATCATGTCTCGGTCTTCCAGACTATTCATCTTTAAAATCAGATGGGCAGGCTTACCTGCTTTTGCATAAGCAATTTCCTGATTGATTAACTTGTTGATGCCACTCCTCGTCGTAAATGGTGAGACCAATATTTGCTTGCATTTCGGAACGATGACTTTCTTTTCCAAAAGATCAAAAATACGTTTTACCTCTTTTGAAATCTTTCGTTTAGATGTAATGAGAGCATGGTCGCAATAGAGCTTCGCCGTTTTTTCATTAAAATTCCCAGTACCCAGATAAGCGTAGCGTACCTGTCCGCCATCTTCTGTGTCTTTTGAAATCATCAACAACTTGGTATGTACCTTAATGCCTGGATAACTGTAAATTACAGTCGCTCCAGCTTTTTCTAATTCAGCACCCCAATACAAGTTGGACTCTTCGTCAAAGCGTGCCTTTGCTTCAATAAATGCAATCACTTTTTTGCCAACGGAAAGCGCATGTAGAAGAGCAGTGGTTACTTCCGACTTGCTGGCTACCCGATATAAAGTAATTCTGATTTTGGTGACAGACGGATTTTCTGCAGCTTCCCAAATCAATTTTGGAATATAACCATACGATTGATAAGGGAAATGTAAAATGACATCTTGTTGGTCGAGCACATTCATAATGCTCTCTTGGTTTCTCAATGCTGGATGCTCGAGTTGAGGCATGTCAGCTTCTTTCAGTTCTGATTTTCCTTCAGGGAAAGGGAAGCCAAAAAAGTCATTGAAATTATGATAACGCGAGCCTGGCGTCAAGTCGTTTTTAGAAAGCTTTAGGACCTCTTTTAGTTTAGCTAAAAGCTCAATAGGCATATTTAGGTCATAAAGAAATCTAGTCGGAGCACCTTTGTCTCTTTCAGCAATTCGTTCTTTTAATTTCTTTATTAAGTCACCGTCATATTCATCTCCGAGGTACAATTCTGCATCTCGTGAAACTTTAATGGAATAGGCTGCAACAACCTCTTTACCAGATAAGATTTTCGGAAGGTTGTAGCGAATGATATCGTCAATAAAGCTGACGCAAAAACGGTCACTACTCTGAGGGATCTTAATAAATCGACCAAGGTCACCAGATGGAATGGTAACCAAAACAATGTTTTTACTATCGTCCAGATTTCCTTTCAGTTGTACGACAAGATACAGTTGATTATTATTTAAGAAAGTAATTTCTCCGTTTTGATCCAAAGGATGTGTTTCTACAGCAGGCTCAAGATGTTTTTTGAAAAACTGGTCCGCGAATTCTTTCTGCTGCTCACCAATCTCTATATCATTGATCAAATGAATATTGTGTTCTTGAAGCTGCGGAATGATTTCCTGGGTGTAAATTCGTCCAAATTCACTTTGCTGCCAACTCACAATTTTTTGAACAACCTTTAGTATCTTTTTCGGTTTGCGTTCATCTTCAGGTCGTTCCTCTTTTTTTAAAGCAGTAAACGATCGCATAGAAGCAACCCGCACTTGGTAAAATTCATTGAGGTTGGATGAATATATAGCAAGAAATTTTAGACGATCGTAAAGGGGGACAGAGGGATCGGCGGCTTCCTGCAGCACCCTGTGGTTAAAGGCCAGCCAACTAATATCACGTTCAATGAAAATTGATTTCTCCATAGTTTCAGTTTTGCCTTGCCAAAGTACAATTCTTAGACGAAAAATACAGCAAAACACCTATTTGAATAGACATAAACAAGAGGATTAGAGATGAAATATGTTGATTATATAGCACCATTCTAATTCCTTCGCTTCAGAAAGCCATTCTAATGTGGGTTCCGCTCTTACTGTATCGTCATCTTCCTCTCTATTATTGGTTGACCAATTACTTTGACTATGTAGAAATACACTCCTTTTACTAATCTTGAAACGTCTACTTGAGCTTCTTTGCCATCAATTCGTTGACTGGACATTAGGTCGGGCATTAGAATAAGCTTCCTTGTAACTGGCTTTCGTTTTTACATCAGATGTTTTTTGTTTCATTTGGTTTTTGAGTCTCATTAAAAAAATAAAATTACCCATAAAAAAATCGCTGCAAGCGCATCCCAAGACACAATCACACCGATTCAAAAAGTATATTATAAACTACTTTTTTATTTCAATACCATCATTCTCTCCAAAATCACTTTTCACTAATCACATAAATCTTCTCCGAAAAAATCTCATCTCGAAGGCATTTTTGGCGTTTTTAAACAACTTCTAGTAATTAGAATTTAGCCTGGAGTTCTACAATTTGATTGTATTGGGTAAAATTAGTCGGCTAAAAGGCGAAGACAGCAGAAGAAAATCCCACATTACTAAGCAAAATCTCAAAAGTTCGTATTTTAGGCGCTTCAAGAATAAATGATCACAGGAAAACGAAATCAATACGGATGAAATTACCAAACAACAACAAACGCCCTCTGCTTACCTTATTAATGGTAGCTATGGCACTCGTTTTTGGCTACAGCCAAAACAATCCCAACGCCAATCACGGAAACAAATTTGAGCAACTGGGGTCACAACTCCCAACGCCAAATGAATACCGAACCAGCGATGGTTCTCCAGGGCCAAAATATTGGCAACAAGCTTGTGATTACGATATTGATTGTACACTAAACACCGAAGAGCAACGCCTTGACGGAACAGAAAAAATTACTTACCACAATCAATCTCCAAACACATTGCGTTATCTCTGGTTGCAGTTAGATGAAAATCAACATGCCGCAGATGGAGATCATCATCGTTCTAGTGCCAACCAGATTCGAAAAAACATGAGTGAAGGTGCATTGGTGCGTTTAGAAAATTGGAAAGAACTGGAAAAATTTGGTTGTAGAATAGATGCGGTTACTGGAACGAATACTAAGGCCTTGGATTACACCATCAACAAGACCATGATGCGCGTTGATTTACCAGAACCTTTAAAGCCCGGTGAGTCGTTTTCTTTTAATGTAAAATGGCATTACTATTTGATTGACCGTATGAACACGCCAAGTTGGGGACGTGGTGGTTACGAATATTTTGAAGATGACGACAATTATTTGTTTACGATGACACAGTGGTTCCCACGTTTGTGTGTCTACAGTGATTTTGAAGGCTGGCAAAACAATCAGTTTACTGGACGAGGTGAGTTTGCTTTGCAGTTTGGAAATTACAAAGTAAAAATTACTGTACCAGATGATCAGGTTGTGGGTGCGACGGGTGAATGTCGTAACTATGATCAAATGTTAACTTCAACGCAAAAGCAACGTTGGCAACAAGCACAAACCGCTAAAGAGCCAGTAAAAATTATTACACTGGATGAAGCTTTGACTACAGAAAAATCGACTAAGTCAAAGAAAACCAAAACATGGGTTTATGAGGCGGAGAATGTTCGTGACTTTGCTTGGACGGCAAGCCGTAAATTTGTTTGGGATGCAATGCCACATTATAATGAGGATGGCAAGAAGGTAATGTGCATGAGTTATTATGCAGAAGAAGCTTATCCAATTTATGAACGTTATTCGACAAAAGCGGTAGAGCATACCTTACGCACTTATTCTCAATATTCGATTCCATATCCTTATCCAACTGCCATTTCGGTAGAAGCGGCTAATGGTATGGAGTACCCAATGATTTGTTTTAATCCGGGACGTGCAGAAGAAGACGGAACGTATACCGAGCGTGCTAAAAATTCGGCGATCACTGTTATTATTCATGAGGTAGGGCACAATTATTTCCCAATGATTATCAATAGTGATGAACGTCAGTGGGCTTGGTTTGATGAAGGTCTCTGTACTTTTTTACAATATTTGTCGGAGCAAGAATTTGACTCCAATTACAAGTCGGGTGTAGGTTCGCATTTGATTACGGGTTATATGGGGCAGTCTAAAGATCAACTTGAACCGATTATGACGAATACCGAAAATATTGTTCAGTATTTTCCAAATGCTTATACCAAACCAGCAGCAGGGTTGAACATTTTGCGAGAAACGATTATGGGACGTGAGTTGTTTGACTTTGCGTTTAAAGAATATTGCCGACGTTGGGCCTTTAAGCATCCAACTCCTGCTGATTTTTTCAGAACGATGGAGGATGCGAGTGGTACAGACCTTGATTGGTTTTGGCGTGGTTGGTTTTATACCACCGATGCAGTTGATATTTCTTTGGATAGTATCAACTGGTATAAGGTAGACCTAAAAAGCAATCCTGAAAAGCGAGAAAACTCGTACACAGACGTAAAGAAAAAACCATTTGAGCATATTACGCAACGTAAGAATCGGAAAGAAGGGATGAAGTTTTCGGTAGAGGAAGATGCTGACTTGGTAGATTTTTATACTAACTACAAGCAGTACGAAACAGAGGATTCCATAACGGTTTATAAAACCAAACTGTACGAAGAAACATTCTCTAAAAAAGAAAAGAAGAAAAAGTTTAAGGGCAAGAATTATTACGAATTATACTTTAGTAATAAAGGTGGAATGATTATGCCGGTTATCATCGAATGGACTTTTGAAGATGGGACTAAGGAACTTCAGACCGTACCTGTTGAGATTTGGCGAAAGAACGAAAATGAATTTACGAAAGTATTTGTAAAGGATAAAGAAGTGAGGGGCATCGTGATTGACCCTTATAAAGAAACAGCGGATATCGACGAGAGTAATAATAATTGGCCAGTGAAGGAAATGCCGAGTCGCTTTAAAGTGTATAAGGCACACAAGAGTATGGAGACTTTGAATCCGATGCAGAAAGCGGCTAAGAAGAAGAAAGAGGGGAAGGAGATAAAACCGTAGGAATTAGAATGTGAGTTAGAATCGAAATTAGAATGGCCTTCTAGCGCAGACTTTGCGATGGAAGGCCATTCTAATTTCGATTCATATTCTAATTCTCCAGTTTTTTTATTGACTTAGGGAACGATCTTCTTTAGTTTTGGATTTATTACGAAAAAAACAGATTGGTAAGGTGAAAAAGGAAACGGGTAAGAAAGTAATTGTAGGAATTAAAAAGAAATCTGAATCCCTTAGCCCATAGCTATCAAAGAGGTGTACAGCGATAGTAAATAGAATGGCTCCTGTAGCTGTAGCAATAAGACTATGCCAAGCAGGTTTTAAAGGAAATTTAAAAGCAACAAAAACATAGCTTAAAAAAGTTAAACCTAAGAAAAAGAAAATAAAAGAATCACTAAGACTTCGTTCAAAGGTTATCACCACGCCGGTAATGGGGGCAAGAATTAAGCTAGTCAAAGTCCACCAGCGATTTGTCTGGTTAAATAATTTCCCAAATAAAGATTGGCTTTGTTTAGGGGCATATGCGAGATTAGGGGTAGCTGATATTCCGTCAGTAGCCTGTTTTTTTGAGAAGGATGTTTGCTGTTTGGTGTCAAGTTTTTGTATAGTTTCCTTCTTTTTAGCATCAGCTGTTTTTTGACGACGTGCAGCAGCTTTGCGTTGTTGTTCTACTTTTTGTAGGTCTGATTCAGTTTGTCGTTTTTGAGCGAGTAAAGCCTCTTTCTCTTTTTTTATATTTTCAAGTTCTTCCTGTGCTTTTTGTAGTTCGTCAGATTTTGTAGTATTGTTGTTTTTGTTTATTGTTGTTTGTTCTTTTTTTGTATTTAGAGCTGCTTGCGTTTTGCGTTCGATGAGGTCGAGTTCTTCTTGCGCTTTTTCTTTTTTTGCTAGTAGCGCTTCTTTTTCTTTTTTGATGTCTTTGAGTTCGTTGCTAGCTTGTTCGCGTTCTTTGATTTCTTGTTCTTCTTTTACGCGACGCGCTTTTTCTTCTTCTGCAATTTGTTTTATTTCGTTTTCTTTTTCTTTTTGAATGTTTTCCAAATCACCGATTACACGCTGGGTTTCATCTTTGTATTTTCCATTAGGATATTGCGTGAAGAAAATTTTGTAAGCCTCAATGGTATTGGCTTCTAGTGTTTTATCCCAGGCCTCTTCTTCTTCACGGTGGTTGATGTACTCCGCAAATTCAGTACTCTCAGGAAGATGGCTGATGAGATTTAAAAAAGAAGAAATTACTTGATTCTTAGCAGTATCGGCATGGATTGGGTCCATGATTCCTTTGAGAATTTTCTCGTTGTTGGTATTGTAACGAGCCGATAGGATGACAACCTGATTTCTTATGCCAGCCACATCTTCCCTAGATTTCGGATTTTTGGATTGACACTTCTGCAGTGTTTCCAAAAGTATTTTGATAACCTGAGGGATTTTATTTTTGGCAATAAGTCCTTGGAGGTGAAGTTGAAATTCGTCCATAAATTGGCACTACGGTTTGTTTTCAAATGAGATTTAAGAAGTTTTCTAAGGTATGATTAGTCAAATCTAATAAATGAGGAGGACTTATTTGCATAAATGTGTTGTAAAACATGAATTCAAAAATCACATGATTGTAGCTCATTAGTCAATTGGGGTGAATTAGATAGTTGTGAAGGCAAAGGCTATTTCTAATTGTTTTATCTTTGTAAAATCTGAATGATTTAATATTGAACCGCTTCAAACCTATTTATGAAAAGCTATTTAAGTACTCTTCTACTGTTTATTTTTCTCTTATCTAGTTGTCAAAATAAAAGAACAAAGACTCCAAATATTCAAAGCGGTACGCAAAAAATGGTGGACACACTTCGCTATTTTGTAAAGCATACAGATCCACTTAAAGACTATTATGCCAGTGAACTTCGAGCGAACTATTACAAAGAAGAAATGGAGAAAGCGGACCCTCGTAAGCGCGCAACTTTGATGTATTCTTGGTTAAAGGAATTAATCAACTCAGGGGATAATAAAACGGCAATTGCAAGTATTCAAGATTTCATTAGTAATCTAAAGTTAGATATAAATGAAATGGATAAAAATTCCAGATACTTTTTTGAGCTATTGGCATTGGCGTATTTACGTGACGGGGAATTGGAAAACTGTGTGGCCAATCATACGGCAGAATCTTGTATTTTTCCTTTGGCAGAAAACAGTATTCATACTTTGAAATCAGGATCGACAGAGGCGATAAAAATTTATAAACAAATATTAACTCGATTTCCAGAGGATTTAAACTCCCGTTGGTTGCTCAATGTTGCATTCATGACACTCGGAGAATATCCTGACAAGGTACCTTCACAATGGCTCATAAAAGGCCTGAAACCAGAAAAGAAACAAAGCCCAGTAGCTCCATTTAAGAATGTCGCTGTCGGAATGGGGATTGATGTAAACGAATTGTCAGGAGGGGTTTGCCTAGATGATTTTAATAATGATGGTAACCTCGATATTGTGATTTCTTCTTGGGGCCCGGATCACCAGCTCCGTGTTTTTATAAGCGATGGGAAAGGGGCTTATACCGAAAATATTGAGCAGTCAGGAATAAAGGGAATCACCGGTGGATTGAACCTTGTTCATGCAGATTATGACAACGATGGCTTGCTAGATGTTTTTGTACTTAGAGGAGCATGGAAAGGAATGGATGGGCAAATCCCGAACTCATTGCTTAAGAATAAAGGAAACGGTCAATTTGAAGATGTGACTTTCGACTCAGGGCTACTTTCCTTTCATCCAACACAAGTGGCGACATGGGCTGATTTCAATAATGATGGTTGGTTAGATTTATTCATTGCAAATGAAACGGAAGCATCAGCCCAAAGTAGTCATCCCTGTGAATTTTATCTCAATAAAAAGAACGGCACTTTCGAAAATGTTGCTTCTAAAGTTGGACTAAACGTAAAAGGGTTTTTCAAAGGAGCTTCTGCTGGCGACATAAATAACGATGGTTGGATCGACCTCTTTTTATCTAACCTCGATGGCTCAAATTATTTGTTTCTAAACGAAGGGGCAAGTAGCCCAGAACAATTGAAATTTAAAGACATTACTAAACTTGCAAATGTAGCAGCACCCTGGCATAGCTTTCCGACTTGGTTCTGGGATTATGATAATGATGGATGGCTCGATATCTTTGTCTCCACTTACGACTCTCGCCACATGAATAAAGTCGGAGAAGATGAGGCCCTTCAAATGTTAAACATGGAAGGAGATGTTCGTTATCCTAAATTGTATAAAAATAAGGGTAACAACCTTTTCTCAGATGTCACAGAAGGGGTAGGCTTGAACCGAGTAATGTATCCAATGGGTTCCAACTTTGGAGATTTAGATAATGATGGCTATCAGGATTTTTATCTCGGTACGGGCGCACCCGATCTAAGATCTGTCGTTCCTAATTTGATGTTTTACAACAATGGTGGAACCAGTTTTCAGGACATAAGCTACGAGGTGGGTATGGGGCATATCCAAAAAGGCCATGGTATTGGTTTCGCTGATTTGGATAATGATGGCGATCAGGATATCTATGCAGTGATGGGAGGTGCCTATCCTGGAGATGTTTTTTTTAATGCTCTTTTTGAAAATCCAAACAATCAAAATACTTGGCTAACTTTAGCTTTAGAGGGAACCACCACGAATCGCTCAGCTATAGGGACACGCATAAGAGTGAACGTTAGCATGGCAAATGGGAAAGACAAATATTTTTATGTAGTCGTAGGAACCGGAGGTAGTTTTGGAAGTTCTAGTTTACAACAAGAAATGGGTCTTGGAGATGCCACAAAAATAAATGAGATTGAAATAAAATGGGCCAATAAGAACCAAACGGTAGAGCGTTTTACAGAAGTTGCGCTAAATAAAAGATATAGTATCAAGGAAGGAACGCAGAAGGCGGTAGAAATGAAACAGCCTAGTTTCGAGTTTGCGAAAGGAGGAGGACATGAGCATTATCACCATTAGCGAGCAGGCGTTTGTTGTCAATTAATTTGTCAAAATAAAATATTTTAAGTGCTTTGACTTAATTGGTTTAACATTAATCGGTGAAGCATTTTTAGTTCAATTGACTAATTTTTAGGCTTCATCCTTTTGGCTGTAGCTTAAAAATTGGGAAAAGTGAGCTAAAAAGGCTCAGCGATTATACTATAA